>DATNAI010000108.1:0-42647 GCA_035572875.1 Castellaniella sp.
AGATCCAGAAAGTTTCGCAGCAGTGCGTGGCCGTGTTCGCTCAGCACGGATTCGGGGTGGAACTGCACGCCGTAGACTGGCAGGGTCTTGTGCGCCACTCCCATGATCTCGCCGTCTGGAGTTTCGGCGGTAATGGTCAGACAGTCCGGGAGGGTTGCGCGCTCGATCGCCAACGAATGGTAGCGGGTGACAGTGAAGGGAGAGGGCAGCCCCGCGAAGACGTCCGTGCCGGAGTGCGTGACGGGCGAGACCTTGCCGTGCATGATTTGCTGCGCGCGCGTGATGGTGCCGCCAAATGCCACGCCGATTGCCTGGTGCCCCAGGCAGACGCCGAGGATGGGTTTGCGGCCCGCGAACTCGCGGATGAGTTCGACCGAGATGCCGGCTTCGGCGGGCGTACAAGGGCCGGGAGAGAGGCAGATGCCGTCCACGTCCAGCGCCCTGGCCTGCGCAACGTCGATCTGGTCGTTTCGTGCCACCGTGACCTGCGCCCCCAGTTCGCCAAAATATTGCACCAGGTTGTAGGTGAACGAATCGTAGTTGTCGATCATGAGCAGTTTCATGGCGTCCCCATCGTCAGCGGCAAAGGGGCCTAGGCGCGACACGAACGGGCGCGGGACTGCGGTGCGTGTATGAGGAGGTTGGTACGGTCATGGTCTTCCTTGGTAGGAGCCGCCGCACCGGAGACAGATTCGAATGGACCTTTGCCTGCCAGGACGGCGGCAAAGTGTGCGATGAATCACGCAGGAGGTTGCCGCCTCTAAGAGAGGCGCCACCAAGTCGATGCGTGGGTGCTCGCGTTAAATTTCATGCAGGCATTCTACTGTGCGCTCCAGTACCTGTCGAGAGCGGGTAAATACCGACTCGGCACGCCCGGCACGTGTCGAGGTTCGGGACTTCTGGAGATGCATGCTTCTCGCGCAGCTGGCGTATATTCTCGCTGGAGGCTTTTGCGGTCCCGGGTTTGGAAGCCTTCTTGCGTGGCGCATTCTTGCGCCTTCGTTCTGTTTGTCGCCTCTTGCACACCATTTGCCGAACATGATCATCTCTGCTTCCACCGATTACCGCGCAGCCGCCAAACGCCGCCTGCCGCCCTTTCTGTTCCATTATGCGGACGGCGGCGCCTACGCCGAGTACACGCTGCAGCACAACGTCAGCGACCTCGCGGGCATCGCGCTGCGGCAGCGGGTGCTGCGCGACATGTCCACGCTGGACTTGAGTACGCGTGTATTCGGGGAGTCGCTGTCCATGCCGGTGGGAATTGCGCCGGTCGGGCTGGCCGGCATGTACGCGCGCCGCGGCGAGGTCCAGGCGGCGCGGGCGGCGGACCGTCACGGCATCCCGTTTACGTTGTCGACCGTGTCGCTGTGCCCGATCGAGGAAGTCGCTCCCGCGATCAGTCGGCCCATGTGGTTTCAGCTCTATGTGCTGAAGGATCGCGGCTTCATGAAAAGCGTGCTGGAGCGCGCGCAGGCGGCTGGCGTCACCACGCTGGTATTCACGGTGGACATGCCGGTGCCCGGTGCCCGTTATCGCGATGCCCATGCCGGTATGAGCGGTCCCCATGCCGCCTTGCGCCGCTATTGCCAGGCCGTGTGCCACCCTGGTTGGGCCTGGGACGTGGGGCTTTGGGGACGTCCGCACGATCTGGGCAACGTGTCCCGGTACCTGGGCAAGGCCACCGGTCTGGAAGACTATATCGGCTGGCTGGGCAACAATTTCGACCCCTCCATTTCGTGGAAGGACCTGGAGTGGATCCGCGATTTCTGGAAGGGGCCCATGGTCATCAAGGGCATCCTGGATCCGGAGGACGCCCGCGACGCCGTGCGCTTCGGGGCGAACGGCATCATCGTCTCCAACCATGGGGGGCGGCAGCTCGACGGCGTGTTGTCTTCAGCCCGGGCGCTGCCGGCCATTGCCGACGCTGTGAAGAGCGATCTGACCGTGCTCGCCGATTCCGGCGTGCGCACGGGGCTGGACGTGGTGCGCATGCTGGCGCTGGGCGCCGACATGGTCCTGCTGGGACGCGCCTACGTCTACGCGCTGGCGGTGGGCGGGGAGGCCGGAGTCTCGAATCTGCTGAGCCTCATCGAAAAGGAAATGCGCGTGGCCATGACTCTGACGGGCGCCCGCACCATCGCGGACATTACGCGGGATTCGCTGGTGCGGAACGTCTGACGCCAGCCCGCCTCAGATGGGCTCGTCCAGCCCGAACTGCACCTGCTCCGCTGCCCGCAGCAGGGCGCGGGCCTTGGCCTCGGTTTCCTGGTATTCCTTTTCCGGGTCGGAGTCGGCCACAATGCCGGCGGCGGCCTGCACGTACAGCATGCCGTCGCGAATGATGCCGGTGCGGATGGCGATCGCCAGGTCCATCTCGCCGCCATAGCTCAGGTAGCCGGCTGCGCCGCCGTAGATGCCGCGCCGCACGGGTTCCAGCTCGTCGATGATTTCCATCGCGCGGACCTTGGGCGCACCGGTGAGTGTCCCGGCGGGGAACGTCGCGCGCAGTACATCGATGTTGCTCATGCCGTCGTTCAGCTCGCCGCGCACGTTGGACACCAGGTGCATGACGTGCGAATAGCGCTCGATGGTCATGGTGTCGGTGACTTCCACCGTGCCGGTTCTGGCGACACGGCCGATATCGTTGCGGGCCAGATCGATCAGCATCACATGCTCGGCGCGCTCCTTGGGGTCGGCGATCAATTCCTGCTCCAGGCGCAGGTCTTCTTCCTGGGTGGTGCCGCGCTTGCGCGTTCCAGCCAGGGGCCGGATGGTGACGGTGTCGCGACTCTGGCCGTCGAGGACTTCATGGTCCTTGCGGACCAGGATTTCCGGCGAGGCACCCACGATGTGGAACGTGTCGAAATTCCAGTAGTACATATAGGGCGAAGGATTCAGCGACCGCAGTGCCCGGTACAGCGACAAGGGCGAGTCCCGGAACGGTTTGGCGATCACTTGTCCGACCTGGACCTGCATGAGGTCTCCGGCGGCGATGTAGTCCTTAGCCTTGCGCACCGCTTCCAGATAGTCCTCTTTCTTGAAGTCGCGTTCGGTCGGGGTCTGCATGCTGGCGTACGCGTAGGGGATCACCACCGGCGTGCGCAGTTTTTCGCGCAGCGCCTTCAGGCGTCGCCGTGCCAGCGCGTAGGCTTCAGGCTGTTGCGGATCCGCATAGACGATCAGATAGGTACGACCGGCCAGGTTGTCCACGATCACCAGTTCGTCGACGTGCATCAGCATGATGTCCGGTGTGCCCGGCTGCTGCCCGGCGGGCCGGGGTTTGACGCAAGGTCCCAGGCGCGGTTCGATGTGGCGGACCGTGTCGTACCCGAAGTAGCCGGCGAGACCGCCCGCAAAGCGCGGCATGCCCGGGCGAAGCGCGACCTTGAAGCGGGCCTGGTAATCCTCGATGAACGCCAGCGGGTCGCCTTCGTGGGTTTCCACGACCTGCCCCTTCGTCACGACTTCGGTGGTGGTGCCGGTCGCCCGGATGAGCGTCTTGGCCGGCAGCCCGATGAAGGAATAGCGCCCGAATCGCTCTCCGCCCACCACGGATTCCAGCAGGCAGCTGTTGCGCCCGGCTTCCGGCCCGGCATGGGCGAGCTTCAGGTAGATGGCCAGCGGTGTGTCCAGATCCGCATAGGTTTCCGCGATCAGCGGAATGCGGTTGTAGCCTTGGGCGGCCAGTGCATTGAATTCGATTTCTGTCATAGCGCTCTCTGGTGGTATGCCAGCCGGGACAGAGTCGATGCGCCCGGCCAATCTGGGATCCGGGCTGTCAGCTAGGGTCGTGCGCAACGGTGCGCAGACCGGGTCACCATTACCCCGGATACGAGCGCCACCAGCGCCAGGTGGCGAGCGTCGCGGTCGGGTAATAGCGGATGACTATCATGCGTGTTCGGTGTGGGAAGACGTCTCGGCGGCCCAGCGGGCCGCCTCAATGATGGAAGCCACTATAGCATTCGCAGGCAGGCTCTGCACGGGGTTGCCTTCGTTGTAGCCGTAAGGCAGCGCCAGCATCGACATGCCGGCAGCCTGGGCGGCCAGCGCGTCGTTGATGGAGTCGCCGATGAACAGGGCCTGGCCCGGCCGTATGCCCAGCAGGTCGCAGGCGTGCATCAGAGGCATGGGATCGGGCTTTTTGCGCGGGCAGGTGTCGCCGCAGACGATGATCTCGAAGAAATCGGTCAGGCCCTGCTGGCGCAGCAGCGGCACCGCGAATTCCGTGCTCTTGTTGGTCACGACCGCCAGTCGCATGCCCTGGGCCTGGAAGTCCTGCAGCCCCGCCAGAACGCCAGGGTACAGGCGGCTGTGCTTGCCGTTGAGCTTGCGGTAGTGGTCCGTGTAGCGTGCCAGGCCCCGCATGACCAGGTCCACCCCTGCCGGCGAGCCCTCGTGGCTCAGCGAGCGGATGACCAATTGCTCCATTCCCTTGCCGACGTAGGTGGCCAGGATGTCCTGCGAAATCGGCGTCATGCCCATGTCCAGCCGCATGGCGTTGGCCGCGCCAGCCAGATCGGGAATCGTGTCGATCAGTGTGCCGTCCAGGTCGAACAGAATTCCGGAAAATTGCATAGTGGTGGGAGATTGGCATTGCGCCGGCGCTGTGCCGGATTGGATGGCCGTCATCGTACCATCATGTGCCGGCATTCGTCGTGAACAGACCTCTGTCGGCCGCTATATCAGCCGACTCGGCGCTGGGTGTCGCCCTGGGCGATGCCGGCGCGCAACGCCGTGATGACCTGGAGGTAGTCGGGCTGTCCGAAGATGGCCGACCCGGCGACGAAAGCATCGGCGCCTGCCGCACGGATGCTGGCGATGTTTTCAGTCTTGACTCCCCCGTCGACTTCCAGATCGATGGCTTGGCCGCCCTGGTCCGTCCAGCGGTCGATGCGGGCGCGCGCCTGAGCGAGCTTTTCCAGTGTGTGGGGGATGAAGGACTGCCCCCCGAAGCCCGGATTGACCGACATCAAAAGGACCAGATCCAGACGGTTCATCACGTCGTCCATCCAGCACAGCGGCGTAGCCGGATTGAACACCAAGCCCGCCCGGCAACCGTGGTCGCGAATGAGCGCCAGCGTCCTGTCCACATGACGCGAAGCCTCGGGGTGGAAGCTGATGATATTGGCCCCCGCCTTTGCGAAAGCGGGCACCAGGGCGTCCACCGGCTCTACCATCAAATGCACGTCGATGGGCGCCTCGGTGTGCGGGCGCAGCGCTGCGCATACCATCGGGCCCATGGTCAGGTTGGGGACAAAATGGTTGTCCATGACATCGAAGTGGATCCAGTCCGCGCCGGCCGCGACGACGCGGGCGACTTCTTCGCCCAGTCGCGCAAAGTCCGCTGACAGCAGGCTGGGAGCGATGCGGGCGGGATGCAGTTCAGTCATGGCGAAGAGGGGTCCGGTTGTGTCATGATGTGTGTTTATGCCGCCTATTTTAGTGCACCCGTTTTCAGCATGAAAAAGCTTCTGTGGTCCGCGATCCTGCTTGCCGCGCTCAATGCCTGTACTTCGGTTCCCGTCGAACAGCCCGGCGCGCCGTCGCCAACCGCGCCTGCGGAATTGCCACCCCTGTCGGTGCCGCCACTCTCGAGCCTGCCTGAGACGCCGGCGCGTCCGCTGCAAGGGCACTACGCCCCCGCTCGCTGGGAGAGCCTCCCGGACTGGACGTCCGACGGGCTGTTCCATGTCTGGAAAGGCCTGCTCAATGATTGTCGGGGACTGATGCGGCCGGTGCCCGAGTCCCTGGCCAATCCCGCCCGCGCGAACCCTCGCGCCTGGCAGCCGGTCTGCCAGGCGGCGGTCCAGGCCAATATGGGGCCGGCGGCCGACGGCGATGCCGTGCGCCGCTTCCTGCAGGCGCACCTGCGCCCCTGGCGGCTGGAACAGGCTCCGGGGCGCCCGGCCAGCGGGCTGGTCACCGGGTACTACGAGCCGTTGATCCATGCCTCGCGCACACGCGGTGGAGCGTATCAATGGCCGTTGTATGCCACGCCGTCTGATCTGCTCGTCGTGGATCTCGGCACCGTCTATCCGGAACTTGCGGGCAAACGCGTGCGAGGCAAGCTCGAGGGTCGGCGGGTGGTGCCCTATGACACTCGCGCCGAAATCGCCGCCAATCCGGCGCGCCAGCCGCCCGTCATCGTCTGGGCCAGCGATCCTGTGGAAGCCTTCTTCCTGCAGATCCAGGGCTCCGGACGCGCGGTCTTGCCGGACGGTTCCGTCGTCCGGCTGGCTTATGCCGACCATAACGGCCGCCCGTATGTCTCCATCGGTCAGTGGCTGGCACGCCAGGGCGAGATGCCGTTGGCTCGGACGTCGATGCAGAACATCAAGCAGTGGGCGCGCAGCCACCCCGATCGGGTGCAGCAGATGCTCAACGTCAATCCAGCCATGGTGTTCTTCCGCGAAGAGGCCATCACCGACGCGGAGCTGGGTCCCGCCGGCGCGTATGGGGTGCCGCTGCCCCCCCAGCGGGCCATCGCCGTGGACACGAGCTTCGTGCCGCTGGGGACGCCGGTGTATCTGGATACGCAGCAACCGGGCGGCGGTGCGCCGCTGCGGCGGCTGGTCTATGCGCTGGATACGGGCGCTGCGATCAAGGGCGCGGCCCGGGCCGACTTCTACTGGGGCACGGGCGATGCGGCGGGTGCGTCGGCCGGGCGCATGAAGCAGCCCGGCCAGATGTGGTTGCTGTGGCCTATCCAGGCCGGTGCGCCCACTGCGCGGTGAGAGCCGGCTCGGTCGGAGCCGCTTCACCAACCGTCACACCGGTTGCAATCGCCCGTCGCGTCGGCCTGGGCCTCAGGTTAATATAAGCCCATGAAAAGGCAGGAATCCATTGTCGTCTGCGGCACCGGCATCGTGGGCTTGGCGTGCGCTCTGTCGCTGGCTCGCCAGGGCCTGGCCGTGCGGCTGCTCGGCCCGCGCAACGCTGTCGCGGCACCGGTCCGGGATACATACTGTCCGCGCGTCTATGCCTTGTCGCCCGCCAGCCGTGACCTCCTGGATCGCTTGGGCGCCTGGCGCCTGATGGATGCGCAGCGCGTCAGCGACATCGAAGCCATGGAAATCTATGGCGATGCGGACGGGGTTCTGAATCTGTCCGCCTGGCAGGACGCCCAGGGCGCCATGGCCTGGATCGTCGAATCCAGCGAAATCGAGCGCGCTTTGCAGCAGGCCGTGCAGGTTCTGGGGATTCCCTGGATCGAAGACCGCTTTGCGTCGCTGGCGCCGGATGCGGCCCGTGATGGCGTGGGGCCTTCGGGCCGCTCCGCCGTGCGAATCACGACCTCGGGGGGCCAGATACTGCTGGCAGACCTGCTGATCGGCGCGGACGGGGCGCATTCCCCGGTGCGGCAGGCGGCGGGCATTCCGCATGAATACACGCCCTATGGCGACATGGGAGTAGTGGCCCATCTGAATATCGGACGCCCGCATCAGAATCGGGCGTTCCAGTGGTTCACGGGCGATGCGGTCTTTGCCGTGCTTCCGTTGCCCGATTCCGCGGAGGGCCCGCAGGCATCGCTGGTCTGGTCGCTACATGAAGGCATGGCTCGCGAATGGCTGGCCATGTCGCCCGAGACCCAGGATACGTTCTTTGCGGCCCGGGCGCTGTCCATCACGGGAAACCGGCTGGGGCGGCTGGCATTGCGGACCCGGCCGCAGGGCTTTTCGCTGAGCCTTGAGCGCAGCACGCTGGTCGCGCCTGGTGTGGCGCTGGTGGGTGATGCCGCGCATCGTGTGCACCCGTTGGCAGGGCAGGGACTGAACCTGGGCCTTGCGGACGTTCAGGCGCTGGCCGACGTGCTGCAGCGCCGTGAATCCTATCGCTCCGTGGGCGACGAGCGGCTCCTCGCGCGCTATCGCCGCGCCCGCGCGCAGTCCGTCTGGGCCATGACCTTGGTGACGCACGGCCTGCATCGGCTGTTCGGCACCGACTGTGCCCCCGTGGCCTGGGCGCGCAATGCCGGCATGCGGATGGCCGATGATCTTCCTTTTCTCAAACGCAGATTGATTCAGGCGGCTGCCGGTCGCTGAGGTCCCGTGCTGTCGGACGGGACGCGGATGGTATTTTTATCGAGGTTTTTCATGAAGTTTTCTTTGAGTCTGGCGGCGCTGCTCATGGGCGCCAGTCTTGCGGTCGCTGCCGCGCCCACGACCCCGCCGGCGTCCGCCGACCAGAAGGCCACGCCGGCCGTGGCGGTCACGGAAACGACGCCTGACGAGTCGCTGGCCCCCGCCGGTGCGGGAGATTCGACCCAGACGCTTCCGCCTGAACAGGCGGCGGCCGTCACCAAGGCCTTCGAATCGCGTTTTCCCGGCATCCACGTGGACGGTGTGCGGATGACACCGATGCAGGGCATCTACGAAATCCAGGTGGGGATGGACCTGCTCTATACCGACGCTTCCGTGGACTATGTGTTGCAGGGCTCGCTCATCGACGCAAAGGGCAAGCGCGACCTGACGGCGGAGCGGCTGGAGTCGCTGCAGCAGGTGGCTTTCGACAGTCTGCCGCTGGAGAACGCCATCAAGATCGTCAAGGGCAACGGCTCGCGCAAGCTGGCCACCTTCGAGGATCCCAACTGTCCGTACTGCAAACAGTTTCACCATACGCTGGCCAGCGTGGACAACGTGACGGTCTATGTGTTCCTGTTCCCCATCCTCGCGCCCGATTCGGCGACCAAATCGCGCGATATCTGGTGCGCGGCCGATCCGGCAAAAGCCTGGAACGACTGGATGGTGGATGGCAAGGCGCCGGCACAGGCAGACTGCAAGACGCCGCTGCAGGACAATCTGGCGCTCGGGCGCAAGCTGAACGTGCAAGGGACTCCGGCACTGTTCTTTGGCAACGGCACCCGCGTCAACGGGGCCTTGCCGCTGGCGTCACTGCAGGAAAAACTGAAGGCCCAAGGCAAGGGCTGACCCGCCTGCGACCACGGGCGGCGCCCGCAGTCGCCCGCCTTACTTCAGCAGCATCCAGGCGCCATTTTTCACAGTGATCATCTCGCGGCCCCGCTCGTCGAAGCCGCTGTGGTCCTGCGGGCTCATGTTGTAGACGCCCTGGGTCGCCACCAGTTCATGGGTCTGCTCCAGCGCGTCGCGCAGCGCTTTGCGAAAAGCGGGAGTGCCTGGTTTGGCATGCTGGCCGGCGATGGGGAGTGCGTGCTGCAGCAGCAGGCCGGCATCATAGACGTTGGCCCCGAACGTCGCCGGCCGCTCCCCGTACAAAGCTTCATACTGCTGGATGTAATGCGCGGCAATGGGCTTGGACGGATTGCTGTCGGGAATTTCGGGCAGCACCAGCATCAGGCTGGCGGCGAGAATGGTTCCGTCCACGGCCTTGCCGCCCAGCTTCAGGAAGGCCGGCAGGGCGGCGCCGTGCGTCTGGTAGAACTGCCCTTTGTAGCCCTGCCCGACCAGAGTGACTTGAGGCAGTGCCGCCGCACCGCCCGTCCCGGCGACCAGGATCGCGTCGGGGCGGGCGGCCAGCAGCTTCAAGGCCTGTCCGGTGACGGAGCTGTCGGTTCGCTGATAGCGTTCCGAGGCGATCAGCTTCAGGCCATTTTCCTGGGCGAGCTTGCTGAAGACCCGATGCCAGTCATCCCCATAGGCGTCGGCGAAACCGATGAAGCCGACCGTATGGATGCCGCGCTTGGTCATGTCGCGCACCAGCGCCCGGGCGATGATGTCGGTATTCTGCGTGGTCTTGAAGGCCCACTTTTTCTCGGGCGTCATGGGCAGCACCACCGAAGCCGCACCCACTGGCGCCAGCATCGGGGTGCCGGACTCCGCGGCGAACTGCAGCACGCTCATGGCGTTGGGAGATCCCGTGGGGCCGATGATGGCATCGACGTGGTCCTCGGAAATGAGCTTCTTGAAGGCCGCTACAGTCTGCGAGGGGTCGCTGGCATCGTCGAGCGCGATGTACTGGAGGCTCAGGTCACCCGCCCTGGCCGGCAGCAGCGGCACCGTGTTCTTCTGTGGAATGCCGACCAGCGCCGTAGGTCCGGTCGCGGACGCCACCACGCCGATCTTCACCTGCGCCTGACCGGTCAGGGGGCTCATGGACAGGACGGCTGCGCTCAGCAGGACTGCCGGCAAGAGGGATCGCACGATGGGGCCTCCGATGGATGTGCATGATGGAGGATTTTGGCACGATTGCGCGAGGCAGTGGGCACGCTCGTCCGCCCCATCGCCCTGGGGCTTGTGTCAGTCGAACTGTCCCAACCAGTCTTCGATGGGCATCGGGCGGCCCAGCAGGTAGCCCTGAAGGGCATCGCAATGCTGGCTGCGCAGGAAGTCGGACTGGGCCGGCGTTTCCACGCCCTCGGCCACGGTGCGAAGGCCAAGCTGTCGCGCCATGGTCAGGGCCATCTGTACGATGGCGGCGGCGTCCTGGTCATAAGGCAGATCCTGCACCAGACTTTTGTCGATCTTGAGCTCGAATAGCGGCAGGCGTTTCAGGCAGGCCAGATTCGAGTAGCCGGTGCCGAAGTCGTCCACGGAGAACCGCACGCCCAGTTCGCGGATCTCTGCCATGCACTTGGCGGCGGCGCCGTAGTCTCCCAGCCACGTCCCTTCGGTGACTTCCAGAATCAGCATCTGGCTGGGCGCGCCGGACGCTTCCAGCACATGCCGCACGCGACCCGGAAAGTCATGCTCGAGCAGGCAGCGGGGGCTGATGTTGACGGAAATCAGGTAATTGAGCCCGCGCGCCGACAGCGTCTTCAGGGCTTCGCAGGCCCGGGCCATGCCCCAGTCGGTGATCTGTCCGAGCAGGCCCATCTTGTCGGCCAGGGGGATGAACACGTCGGGCGGAATCGTCCCGTGCGTGGGGTGATGCCAGCGGGCCAGCAGCTCCGCGCCGACGACTTTCCCGTCGCAGGAATGCTGAGGCTGGGCGTACACCCGCAGTTGCGGCGTCCCCAGCGCGCGCACCAGATCCTGTTCCAGCCACAGGCGTTGCTCCAGGTCGTGTTGCAACGCCTGCTCGTAGAAGGTCATCCGGTTGCCGCCCTGCGCCTTGGCCTGGTGCATGGCGATGTCCGCCTCCCGCATCGCCGCGTGAGCCGACCCTGTGCCCGCGTTCAGCATCGTCATGCCGGCCGACACCTTGAGCGTGAAGGGACTCTGACCGATGGCCAGCGGGGCGTCGCTCAGCGCCGCCATGACGGTTCGCGCCAGTTCGGTTGCCTGTCCGGCGCTTTCGTCGGCATGGTTGCCCAGCTGTGTCAGCAAGACGGCGAAGACATCGCCATTGATGCGTGAGACGGTGTCGCGCGCGCGGGTGCCACTGATCAGGCGCTGGGCGACATCCCGCAGCACCTGATCGCCCCGGTCGAAACCCTGGCTGTCGTTGACTTTCTTGAAGTCGTCCAGGTCCAGTATCAGGAGCGCGCCGTTTTCGCCCTCGTCGCGGGCCAATTGAACGACCTGGGTCAGGCGGCGTATCAGAAAGCGGGCGTTGGGCAGATCCGTGAGCGCGTCGTAGAACGTCAGCTTGTGGGCGCGAGCCTCGGCCTCGATGCGGTCTGTCACGTCGGTCATGATCGTGCAGATGGACTCGATCCGGTCCTTTGTATCGCGCAGCGGTACCTTCACGATCTGGTAGGTGCGGATCTTGCCCGTTGCGAGCGAAGAAATGCGTTTCTGCGTGGTGACGCGCTGTCCCGATTCCAGCACCTGCTGTTCGTCGCGTTCGACGGCCGCGATGATGTTGTCTTCGGTCAGCAGCTCGCGGTTGTGGCGCATGACGAGTGCGCTGGCCGGCAGGCCGAAGAACTCGCAGGTCTTGGGGTTGGCGTATTGGTAGCGGCCTTCGCGGTCCTTGATGTGGATCAGCTCGCCGGTGGTGTCCAGAATGGTGCTGAGCCGGCTTTCGCTTCGAGCAACCCGACGGCGGTAGGTGCGCTCACGGTGCCAGGCGTAGAACGCCAGAAACACCAGAGCCAGGAGTGTGATGATCAGTGCGCCGAGCATGGCCTGTCAGGTGGTGAGCCGGAACCGCGCCGACCGTTGGCGAGAGACCAACGGCCGGCACCCTGCGCGTCTGTCACACGATCGGCTGCAGGGGGCGCCAGCCCCGCGCCGCTGGCGGAGATTACGAATGTGCAATCTCGGACCGTTCGGAATGGATCTTACCTGAATTGCCTCAGAACTCGGTCCATTCCTCATTGTCGTCGGGCGCGGGGCGGTTCGGCGCGCGCAGGGCGGGCTTGGCGATGGCATGGGCGCGGGGCGCGGGCTCGGCCCGGCGTGGGCGCTGCGGTGCGGGGCTGATGACCTTTTCGGGGGCCGCGGGCAGCCGGGGGGGCTGTTGGACTCCATCCGCCGTGGGGATGCCCTTGCCCGGCTTTGCACCGGCGCCGGCTTTGCCGTCGGCCGCGCTGGGCGCTGTGTCGGCCTGCGCGGCACCGCTGTGGTCGAGGCGGAAAGTCTCGACCAGTCGCGCCAGCGTGTCGGCCTGTTCCTGCAGGCTGCTGGCCGCGGCGGCCGACTCTTCCACCAGGCTGGCGTTCTGGCGGGTGACATCGTCCATCTGCGTGACGGCGGTGTTGATTTCCTCGATGCCGGTGGTCTGCTCCCGGTTGGCCGCGCTGATCTCGCCCATGATGTCGGTGACGCGGTTGATGCCGTCCACGATGTCCTGCATGGTCGACCCTGCGTGGCTTGCCTGCTCGTTCCCCTTTGATGTGGATGCCACCGAAGCGTCGATGAGCGTCTTGATTTCCTTGGCTGCGGCGGCGCTGCGCTGGGCCAGCGCGCGCACTTCCGAGGCCACCACGGCAAAGCCCCGGCCTTGCTCGCCCGCACGGGCGGCTTCCACGGCGGCGTTCAGTGCCAGGATGTTGGTCTGGAAGGCGATGGAGTCGATGACGCTGATGATGTCGGCGACCTGTTGCGATTTCTGGTTGATCTCGCCCATGGTGGTGACGAGTTCGGCCACGATGGCGCCGCCGTCGGTGGCCGTCTTGGCGGCGGTCGCCGCCAGCGTGTTGGCCTGCTGGACGTTGTCGGCGTTCTGGCGCACCGTGGCGGTGATTTGCTCCATGGTGGCGGCAGTCTGCGCCAGCGAGCTCGCCTGTTGTTCGGTCCGCGAGGACAGGTCAAGGTTGCCGCTGGTGATCTGTGCCGCTGCCGATGCGATCGACGTAGCCCCGGAGCGCACCTCGCTCACGGTAGTGCGCAGGCTGCGCGTCATGGCCTGCAGCGCCTGCAGGAGCTTGCCGATTTCGTCCTGGCTCTTGGCGTGGACCTCCTGGGTCAGATCCCGCTGTGAAATCGACTCGGCGACCTTCACGGCCCGCGACAGCGGGTGCGTGACCCCGCGCGTGGTACGCCAGGCAAACAGGGGCCCCAGGATGAGCGCGAGCAGCGTGGCAATGGCCAGCAGCGTCAGCCCCAACTGGTTGGCGTGGTGGCTTTCGGCAAACAGCCTGCCCACGTAGTCATCCTGGAATGCGGACAGCTTGTCGATCTGGGCGATGTATTCGGCCGTGATCTTCGGCATTTGCTGGTTGAAGAAGGTGTCGGCCTTGCTGTAGTCGCCGTTGTCCAGATCCTTGAATGCCTGTGCGCGTCCCTTGCGGTAGGTATCGCGGACCTGGATGATTTTCTGGTACAGGCTTTTGGCTTCGGGAAGCGACATCGCTTCGCCGATCTTCTGGCCGATTTCGTCGGCTTGCTTGTCCGAGGCGGCCATGCCTTTCTTGAACACGACCAGCACGTCGGGGTTGGTCAGATTGGCGGCGGCCAGCGCCTGGTTGGCGTTCACGTCGACCGCTCGGGCCCACTGGAAGACCAGGGCGTTGATTCGCTGGCGGCCATCCAGCACCTGATTGGCCTGCTGCGTGTCGAGTATGCGCCAGGCGCCCATCCCCGCGAGGACGAGCAGCAGAACGATGATGAGACCAAAGCCCAGCGCGAGCCGGGTACCGATTTTGAGGTTGCGCATGTTGCCCTCTGGGTGGCTGAAGTCGTCGAATCCGCGCAGCCAGCCCTTCCCGGGCCGATCTGTGCAGTCGGTTGTTTCCGATTGTACGAAGCCGGCGAAATTTCAAAGCGTGCAACAGGCCCCGGGTGCCGCCCCAGTTCGTCGTGAAAAATGAGGTTCGATGGAGGCCGCGGTGCGCGTCCAGCCTGCATGGCGGCCGTTCGCGCGGCGGCCGCGCGTCAGATCGAGGCTGGACTGTCCGTCGCGTAGCCGTTCGGGTTTTCCGACTGCCAGCGCCAGGCGTCGGCCATCATCTGCGCCAGGCCTCGGCTGGCCTGCCAACCCAGCTCACGTCGCGCTTTGCTGGCGTCGGCCCAGCATTCCGCGATGTCGCCTGCGCGCCGGTCCGTGATGGTGTAGGGGATGCGGCGGCCGGATGCGGCCTCGAAGGCACGGACCATGTCCAGTACCGAGTAACCGGTGCCGGTCCCAAGGTTCCAGGTGTGAACGCCTGTGTGTTCGGCCAGATAGTCCAATGCCGCCAGATGGCCCTGGGCCAGGTCGACGACATGGAGGTAGTCCCGGACCCCGGTGCCGTCCGGGGTGGGGAAGTCGCCGCCGAAGACCGAAAGCTGCTTCAGCCGCCCGACGGCGACTTGCGTGATGTAGGGCAGCAGATTGTTGGGGATGCCGTGCGGATCTTCGCCGATGCGCCCGCTGGCGTGGGCGCCGACCGGATTGAAATAGCGTAGCAGTGCGATCGACCAGCGCGGATCGGACCGGCCAAGATCCTGCAGAATCTGTTCCACCATGAGCTTCGAGCGCCCATAGGGGTTGGCGGGGATGCCGGTCGGGCAGCTTTCATCGACGGGCATCGTGGCCGGGTCCCCGTAGACAGTGGCCGACGAGCTGAAGACGAGGC
Organism: Castellaniella sp.; assembly: GCA_035572875.1. Taxonomy (GTDB): domain Bacteria; phylum Pseudomonadota; class Gammaproteobacteria; order Burkholderiales; family Burkholderiaceae_B; genus Castellaniella. Next base: position 14,861 of record DATNAI010000108.1, read on the forward strand.
GGCGTACGCCCGCCGCCGCCATGGCCTCGCACAGCACGATGCTGCCGCTGACGTTATTGTCGAAGTACCGCAGCGGCTCGGCGACGCTTTCACCTACGGCCTTCAGGCCTGCGAAATGCACCACGCCGGCGACGGCGGTGTCGGTGAAGATGCGGTCCAGCAGTGTGCGGTCGCGGACGTCACCCTGGATGAAGCCTGGCTCGCGGCCCGTGAGCGCCGTGACTCGTCGCAGGGATTCGCGGGAACTGTTGCTGAGATTGTCGAGCACCAGAACGTCCTGGCCGGCGGCCAGGAGTTCCAGTACGGTATGGGAGCCGATATAGCCGGCTCCGCCGGTCACCAGTAGTGTCATGAGTCAGACAGAGGCATCGTTCGAGCCATGCATGCTATCAGATGGCTGCGGGGGACGCGGTGCGCCACCGGCTCGAGGGACACTGACACTAGGCCTTGGGCGTGTAGGCGCTGCACCAGCCCTTCTCGGCCACGTCCTGGCCCGAGAAGATCGGACAGGGCCCCCAGGGGTCGCCCGGTTTGCCTTGGTAGAGCTTGCAGGTGGCACAGTGTTCACCTGGCTTGAACTTCGGTTGGGCCTTGGCATCCACCTGGGATGCATCGTGTTTGTAGCCAAGCTGCTTGGCCAGTGCGCTGTTTTCGTCGACGTGCTGGGCGGCCGTCGCCTGGCGCGAAAGCGCCAGGGCGGAGACCACGCCCGCACTGGAAATCAGGAAACTGCGTCTTGTTGTCGACATGCGAACTCCTTGACAAAGAACCCTCGCGGCCTGAACAGGCTTTTTGGCCTTCATTATTCGCCTCGCGGCCCCTGCTGACAAGCCGGCCTCCGCCAACAGCCCCCATGCCGAACCTTTTCTCTAGCGGGCCGTCAACCGGTAGACGCCGGTTTCCAGGCGAGTCAGCCCACGTGCGGCAAAGTTCGGTTCCTGGTCCAGGATGTCGCGGGTCTCCAGCGGTTCGATGTGCCAGCGATCCCCGAACCGCATGGTCACTTCGGTGTCGGGGACCGAGAAGGGCGGCCCTTGCATTTCCTGCTGCGGATAGTCGAGCGTCAGCAGCAGCGTCCGGCAGCCTTCCGGCAGGCGATGGTAGACGCGTTCGACGTAGCGTTGGCGCAGCTCGGGCGGCAACGCGATCAGGGCGGCGCGGTCGTAGCACCCCTCTATGGTGGCCAGCGTGGCGGCGGAGAGCTTCAGGACGTCTCCGCACAGATACTGGATGTGGCCGGCCTGGTAAATCGTCCCTTCGGGTGTCTGGCGGGTCTCCGGATGCAAATCGTGCTCGCGAAAGAACTGATCGACGGCCAGCGGTGAAATCTCCACGGCCAGCACCTCGTGGCCCTGCGCGGCGAGCCACGCCACGTCGAGCGATTTGCCGGCAAGGGGGACCAGTACGCGGCCCGGCACGGGGACGCGCAGGCCGCTCCAGTGCTTTTGCAGTAGCGGCATCACACGTGACTGGTGAAAGCCGATCTGGCCCTGCTGCCAGCGTTGCAGCCAGAAATCTGTATCCATGGGTTTGGCTCCTGACGAGTGTATCGTCCAAGTGTCGCAGAAATTGGCCGGCATGCGGCCCGTGGCGCGGGATGCGTCCCCCCGGGGAGGCAGCCGGGCGGCGCCCGGGAACCGTGGCATGCCGATACAGGACCATACATCGCGAAACTTGCCAGGGGCTGGTGTGATGCGGATCATGAAACGGTCTTTTCAACTGCTACAGGAGCCGGATATGAATCAGGCGATGAAAGCATTCCTGGCCGCATCCGCAATCGCCCTCGGACTGACAGCGCCTCTGGCGTTCGAGCGCACGGCGGATGCGCAGGCCGCCTACGAGAGGGTCGGCCAGCCCACTGACGAGCAGCTTCAGCGTTATGCCACGGCCGTGCGTGAAGTCAGCGCGGTGGCAGCCGAATACCAGCCCAGGCTGGAGGCGGCTCAGGGCAATCAAGCCAAACAGGCGGTACGCGTCGAGGCGGATCAGCGTATGGTTGAACGGGTCCAGGCGCGCGGCATGAGCGTCGCGGAATATAACGGCATCAGCGAGGCCGTGCGGGCGGATCCCGCCTTGCGCGCGAAGGTCGAGCGCCTCGTCGGGCAGTAGAGCCGGTGAGGCGCCCGTCATCAGCCGGGCACCGGTATGGCTGCCGTCACGGTGTGCCGGGGGGGCTCCGAGGGCTTTCGGGGAAGCCCGCCGCCAGCCGATATGTTGCAAATATATTTACCGGATATTAGACTGGGGTCTTCGCTCTGCAACCGAGTAGGAAATCTCATGAACGTCGAAGGAATCCTGGTCCCCATCGTGACGCCCTTTGCGGCCGATGGCAGTGTCAATCTGGCCGCTCTGCGCCAACTGGTGGAACATTTCGTCCGGGCCGGGGTGGGCGGCATCGTGGCCTGCGGCACCACGGGCGAATACTACACGCTCAATGAGTCCGAGCGCGAACAAGTGCTGCGCACTGTGATCGAAACGGTGGGTGGGCGCATCACCACAGTGGCTGGCATCAACGCCCTGTCCACGGACGACAGCATTCGTCATGCCGCACAGGCCCGCGAACTCGGCTATGACGGATTGCTGTGCACGGCCCCGCCTTACAGCCTGGCCAGCCAGGACGGCATTCTGCTGCATTTTCGCAAGCTCGCGAAGGCCACGCCGCTGCCCATCATTCTGTACGACTTTCCGCAGCGCGTGGGGGTGCAGATCGCCGAGGAAACGGTGCATGAACTGGCGAAGGTCCCCAACATCGTCGGCGTGAAGGAAAGCAGCGGCAACTTCAATCGGGCGCTGTCGCTCATCCAGGCGCGCATTCCGGACTTCCACATCATCTGCGGCGCCGACGATACGGCGGCCGATTTCCTGTTCTGGGGCGTGCGAAGCTGGATCAGTGGCGGGGCCAACGTCTTTCCGGCCGAGCAGGTGGCGATGGTGAAGGCGGCCATCGCGGGGCGCTGGGACGAGGTTCGTTCACTCATGACCGGCATGTACCCGGTCATCCAGGCCATGGAGTCGGGCGACTACAACCAGAAGGCCAAGCTGGGTTGCCTGCGCCACGGTGTGGATGCGGGTACCGTACGCGTGCCGCTGGCACCGCTGTCGGGTGCCGACCAGCAGGCCTTCCGGGCCATGCTCGACGCCTACGGGCGCTGAAGGAGCGACATCATGCCATTGACCAAAGAGCAGGTTTTCGAGCACGCCCGGCTGGGCCAGTTGTGGGCCGGGCACCTGATTCCGGGCCACGACGTGCCGGGAACCGAATTGAACAACACCACACCGATCGACAACAGCGTGATCGGTGCCATCGAGAATGGCACGGCCCGCGATGTGGATCTGGCCGTGCGCGTGGCCCGTGCGACTTTCAAGTCCGGGGAGTGGTCGGCGCTCGCGCCCGCCGAACGCAAGCGCGTGATGCTCGCATGGGCGGACCTCATGCAGGCCCACATCGAGGAACTGGCGGCGCTGGACTGCGTAGACGCGGGCAAGCCGATTTCCGAATGTCTGAATACCGACCTGCCGGCCACGCTGGAGACCTTCCGCTGGTACGCCGAGGCGATCGACAAATGCTTTGGCCGGGTGGCGCCGACTGGGCCTCAGGCCATGGGTCTGATCGTGAAGGAGCCCATTGGCGTGGTGGGCACCGTGCTGCCGTGGAACTTTCCTGCGCAGATGTACGCCTGGAAAGTCGCACCCGCGCTGGCGGCCGGCAACTCCGTCATCGTCAAGCCCGCGGAACTGACCTCGTTGAGTGCATACCGCATGACGCAACTCGCCCACCAGGCAGGCATCCCGGCCGGCGCGCTGACGCTGGTCACGGGGTTGGGAGAAGAGGTCGGCGAGGCCCTAGGCCGGCACATGGACGTGGACGTGGTGTCTTTCACCGGTTCGACCGAGGTCGGGCGCTACTTCCTGAAGTATTCCGCCGAGAGCAACCTGAAGGAGATCGTGCTGGAGTGTGGCGGCAAGAGCCCGCAGGTGATCTTCGACGATGCGGACCTGGACGGCGCGGTGGACCACGTGCTGGCCGCTGCGTTCTGGAACATGGGCGAGAACTGCAGTTGCGGCTCGCGCCTGATCGTCCAGTCCGGCGTCAAGGATGCGCTGCTTGCGCGCCTGCGCGAACGCCTGGCGCAGTGGAAGGTCGGCCTGCCGACCGATGAGTCCGTGCAGATCGGACCCATGGTGGAGCAGGTGCATTTCGAAAAGGTTCGCACTTTCCTGCAGGGCGCGGAGGCCGAAGGCGCCCGTCTCGTGCATGGTGGTCGGATCCATGCCGATCTGGGCAGTGGCTGGTATGTGGAACCCACCATCTTCGACCATGTGTCGGCGGATTCCAGGCTGTTCCAGGAAGAGGTCTTCGGGCCCATTCTGGCGGTGACCCCGTTCGAGACCGAAGAACAGGCGATCGAGCTGGCCAACGACAGCCACTACGGCCTGGCGGCCTCGCTCTACACGACCGATGTGCGCCGCGCCCAGCGGGTGGCCCGGGCGATCCAGGCCGGGACTGTCTCCATCAACGGCTTCTCCGAGGGTGACATCACCACCCCGTTTGGCGGCTACAAGCAATCCGGTTTCGGCGGCCGCGACAATGGACTGGAAGCGCTGGATCAGTACCAGCAGATCAAGACCATCTGGTACGTGAATTGATCCGCTAGTGACCCGTTTGGTTGGTTTGTGCACTTATATTCGAATTAGCCAAAAGGGACACTAGTTCTCGATCACCGTGTGGGTGAATTCCATCAGGTAATCCATGAGGGCATCGGCGCCGGCGATGGCCCTCTCCGGATCCTTGGCGTGGATCCCCTCGGCCTCGAGCAGATGGCAGCGAGCCCCCCGCTCCAGGTCGCCTTCGTGCTGGAAGGCATACCAGAAGCGTCGGCATTGGATGATCATGGGCACGATGGCCTGCACCGCATAGGGATTGCGGCTCGCCTCGTGGTTGACGCGGTCCAGCGCCTGGTCCGCCTGCATGTAGCCTGCAAGGTCGCCACGCTCGGCGGCGCTGACCATGTCGCGGGCATGCTGTAGGAGACTGTCGCTCTGGCTCGGGCTGGCCCTGCGCGCCGACGATCCGGCAATCAGGCGCTCCAGCACGCGGCGCGTATCGATCAGGATCAGATGCTCGGCGATGCGGATTTCGCTCACGCGCAGGCCGCGTCGTGGCTGCTGCTCGATCAGTCCGCTGGCCACCAGCCGCATCAACGCTTCCCGAATGGGGGTTCGCCCCAGGCCGGTCATCTGGATCAGGTCGCTTTCCACGATCGGCTGATTCGGTTCCAGCTTCAACGTGGCGATCATGTGCTCGATCTGGTCGTAGGCCGCTTCGGTTGCGCGGACCTTCGTGGCATGGTTGGAGACGATCATGGCGCTATCCCCCATTGGAAGGGATCGTCGTCCTGCAGGATCAGGGTGGTCTCGGCGCTGATATGGGCGTTTCCTCGAATCGTTGGGATGATGGTGCCGTCCTCGCCGGGCTCATAGCTGGCCTGGAAAAGACTGCCGATGGTGCTGGCCTGGCGCCACACGGCGCCGGGGGCCAGCTTGCCGTCGGCGGCGAGGCAGGCCAGCTTGGCGCTCGTGCCCGTGCCGCAGGGCGAACGGTCGTAGGCCTTGCCCGGGCACAACACGAAGTTGCGGCTGTCGGCCTGTGCGTCGGGTCCGAACAGCTCGATGTGATCGATGCGCCCGCCGTCGCGCCCGCGGATGCCCTGATCCTCGAGCGCCCGGCCGATGGCGGCCGTATATTCCGTCAGCTCGGCCCGGTCGGCACCGGGGACCACACGGTCCGGCGCGTCCACCAGAAAGAACCAGTTGCCGCCCCAGGCGATGTCGCCGGTCGCGGCGCCGTATCCCGGCACCTGGACCGTCACAGCTTTTTGGTAGCGGTACGCCGGTACGTTGCGCACGCTCACCGAGCCGTCCTGGTGCAGCGTGGCCGTCACTGTGCCGACGGGGGTCTCGATGCGATGGACCCCTGGCCGGATGCGTCCCAGGTAGGCCAGGGACACCAGCAGGCCGATGGTGCCGTGGCCGCACATCCCGAGGTAGCCTGAATTGTTGAAGAAGATCACGCCGGCTGTCGCCGACGGGTCCTGCGGCGTGCAGAGCAGGGCGCCCACGATGACATCGCTGCCGCGCGGCTCCAGGATCACGGTCTTGCGCCAGTCGTCGTGGCGTTCAGACAGCAGCGCGCGCCGTTCGCTCATGGTGCCGTGGCCCAGGTCGGGAAATCCGTCCAGGATCAGGCGGGTGGGTTCGCCGCCGGTATGAGAATCCAGCAAGGAAATGCGTTTCATCGGAGGTCCTTGAACAAAGAGAAGCGCGTGGGGCGATAGGGATGCAGGTCGATCGCCGGCACCCGGCCGGTTGCCAAGTCGCAGACCAGGCGGCCGGTGGCGGCGGACTGGGTCAGTCCCAGGTGGCCGTGGCCAAACGCATAGAGAAAGGCCGGATGGCGTGACGCCGGACCGATCACGGGCAGAGAGTCGGGCAGACTGGGCCGAAAGCCCATCCACTGCTGTCCGCCTTCGGTGCGCAACCCCGGCAGGAATGCCTTGGCCTTGTCCAGCATGGCCTGCGCGCGGCGGTAATCGGGCGCCCGCTTCAGGCCGGCGAGTTCGACGGCACCGCCGATCCGGATGCCGCAGGTCAACGGCGAGATGACGAAGCCGTGGTCCGCGAACGTGATTTGCCGGTGCAGATCCAGCGCGTCGGGCGGCAGCGTCGTGTTGTAGCCGCGTTCGGTTTCCAGCGGGATGGCATCGCCGAGCTGGCGCGTCAGGTGGTGCGACCATGCGCCGGCCGCAATCACGATCTGGCGCGCCTCGATGACGTTGCCGTCTTCCAGCGTGATGCGGCCACCCTGGGGAGTCGGGCTGAGCTGGCGGGCCGCGCCGCGGACCAGGCGGGCTCCATGCGCAAGCGCATGGTCGGCGATGTCCTGCGTCAGCTGCAGTGGGTCATCGATATTGCGCCAGTTGGGGATGTGGATACCGTGAGTGAATCGTGGCGAAAGGCCGGGCTGGAACGCCGCAAGTTCGGAACCCTGCAGCGGCTGGCTTACGATGCCGTGCTTTGCGCGTTCCCGGACGACTTCCTGCGCAATGGAAAATCGGTCGGCGCCTTCGTAGACTTCCAGCATGCCCTGCGTGTGCAGATGCCGGTCCAGGCCCGTGCGGCCCATCATGGCGAGCATTTCGGTTTGGGCCAGCGACATCAGCGATACCTGCGACTGGACGTTTGCCTGGTAGTGACCGGGCCAACTGGCACGCCAGAGGCGCAGCAGCCAGGGCGCAATGCGGGGAAGGTAGGCGGGCGGCAGGCTCAGCGGTCCCATCGGATCGCGCATCCAGTGCAGGGCCTTGCGGATGATGCGTGGCGAAGCCAGCGGCAGGATTTCGGCGAAGGCGAGGCCCCCGGCGTTGCCGCGGCTGGCGCCGCTGGCAATATCGGTGCGTTCGATCAGCACCACGTCCAGGCCGGCTTCCCGCAGGTACACCGCGCAAGTGGCGCCAATGACGCCGCCACCGATGATGGCGATTTCGCAGCTAGATGTGGCCATGGGATTCTGGATCGGGGTGTTCCGACTATGATTCCACAGTGGCGCTAAATATGCAATGAATATATCTAAGCTGGGGCGAGCCCGTGTCGCCTGTCATTCGTTGCCCCAGCGGCGAGCGATAACGGCCCGTTCCAGCACGCCGATGAACTGCTGGATGGTGATCTGGCGGTTGCCAGGGAGATTGAAGAAGCGGAACGCGACGGCGTGCAGCGGCTTGCCGTTTTCCTGGATGAGCTGGGCGTGGCGCAGCAGCCGCAGGCTCACGTCCACCGGGTCGGCGCCGGGCAGATCGAGAGTGCAGTCCGGCAGGATGGTGCCGATATCCATTTTGGAGAGGAGTCCCTCCGGGTCGGCCAGGCGGACCCCGCCCGCACTCAGATCCAGCATGCGAAAGCGCGCTCGGCCCGACGGCAGCAGCCGATCTTCGATCAGGCAGTCCGCAGGGTTGCTGGGGGGGATGTCCACTCGAAAGGAGTCGCGCCGCTGCATGCGGCGGATCCTCGTGGGGGCGGCCATCGAGAGTGCGGCGCGACCGCCGTGCTGGGCGGGTGACAGTGGGCCGGAAAATTCGATCATCACGCGGTCCAGCGTGCCCTGAAGGCGGACCGACCGCGCCCGCAGAAGCTGGGCGTTGACCTCGTCCTCGGATGCGTTGTCCAGCAGCACCGCCCCGGTTCTCTTGTCGAGGGCGAGCAGTGTGGAAATGATGGAAGCGGTGTGGCCCGGGACATCCAGGCGCACCAGCGTGCGCTTGTTCAGCAGCCCGTTCAGGATGGCCTGGATCTGCAGCGGCTGCGAGACGGCAAAGGGATCGTCTTCCTGAAAAGCCATGGCAGGTAAGAATTCGTTGCAATACTTCAGTGTAAACGATCCGGCACTGGAGAAAGAGCCCCGGATCATCAGGGAAAATCATAGCTGCCGGAGGCAATCCCGACGCACTATTCCAATGCCTTGACCATGTCCTCCAGCACCTTCTTGGCGTCGCCGAACACCATCATGGTCTTGTCCATGTAGAACAGCTCGTTCTCCAGGCCGGCATACCCGGTGGCCATGGAGCGCTTGTTGACGATCACCGTGCGGGCCTTGTAGGCCTCCAGGATGGGCATGCCCGAGATGGGCGAATTGGGATCGTTCTTGGCGGCGGGGTTGACCACGTCGTTGGCACCCATGACCAGGACCACGTCGGTCTGGCCGAATTCGCCGTTGATGTCATCCATTTCGAAGACCTGATCGTACGGGACCTCCGCCTCGGCGAGCAGCACGTTCATGTGTCCGGGCATGCGCCCCGCAACGGGGTGGATCGCGTATTTCACCGTCACGCCCTGTTCGCCCAATTTGGCGGCGAGTTCCTTCAGCGCGTGCTGGGCACGCGCCACGGCCAGCCCGTATCCCGGCACGATAGTGACGGACTCCGCGTTGCTCATGAGGAAGGCCGCGTCGTCGGGGCTGCCGGACTTGACGCTGCGCTGGGTCTCGTCGTGCGCGCCCGCGGCCGACGGTTCAGCGCCGAATCCGCCCAGGATCACGTTGAAGAAGGACCGGTTCATGGCCTTGCACATGATGTAGGACAGGATGGCGCCCGAGGATCCCACCAGCGAACCCGCAATGATGAGCATGGGGTTTTCGAGCGAGAACCCGATGCCGGCCGCCGCCCACCCGGAGTAGCTGTTCAGCATCGAGATCACCACCGGCATGTCGGCGCCGCCGATCGGGATGATGATGAGCACCCCCAGCGCGAAGGCGATGGCTGCCATCAGCACATAAGGCAACCAGGACTGCGTGGCCATGAACCACAGGCCACAGGCGATCATCACCACGGCCAGCAGCAGGTTGAGCGGGTGCTGCCCGGGGAATACCACCGGTGCACCCCGGAAGAGCCGGAACTTGTATTTGCCCGACAGCTTTCCGAAGGCGATCACCGATCCGGAGAAGGTGATCGCCCCCACGAAGGTGCCGATGAACAGTTCCAGCCGATTGCCCACCGGGATGGGCGTGCCGGCTGCCGCGATGCCGAAGGCATGGGGTTCGGCCACGACCGCGACGGCAATCGCGACGGCCGCCAGGCCGATCATGCTGTGCATGAAGGCGATCAGTTCCGGCATCTTGGTCATCTCGACCTTGCGGGCCAGCAGCGTGCCTACGCTGCCGCCCACCAGCAGCCCCAGCAGGATGCGCCCAAGGCCCAGTGCCACGGTGCCCTCTCGTGCCAGGCCGATGATGAGCGCGGCCGTAGTCAGGATGGCAATGACCATGCCGATCATTCCGAAGAGGTTGCCGCGGCGCGAGGTCGTCGGGTGCGACAGGCCTTTCAGCGCCTGGATGAAGCAGACCGATGCGACCAGGTAAAGCAGCGTGACCAGATTGGCGGAGATCATGCCGGGCCTCCCTTGCGGTCCTTTTTCTTGAACATCTGCAGCATGCGCTGCGTCACCAGGAACCCGCCGAAGACGTTCACGGCGGCCAGCGCGACGGCGATCGTTCCCATGGACTGCGCCAAGCCGCCGTCTGTGAGGGCGGCCGCCAGCATGGCGCCGACGATGACGATCGCCGAAATGGCGTTGGTGACCGCCATGAGCGGCGTGTGCAGGGCGGGCGTTACGTTCCAGACGACGTGGAAGCCCACGTAGACCGCCAGTACGAAGATGATGATGTTGACGAGGGTGGGATTGACCGCTTCCATCAGGCGCTCCTCAGGACTTGGCCGTCCTGGCAGACCAGGCAGGCTTTGACAATGTCGTCGTCGGGCGGGATGGCCAGGCCGCCTTCGGCGTCGATGATGAGTTTCAGGAAATCCAGCACATTGCGCGCGTAGAGGGCGGAAGCGTCTGTCGCCAGCAGGGCTGGCAGGTTGGTAAGCCCGATGACGGTGACGCCCTGGTGTTCGGTGATTTCGCCGGCCACCGAGAGCGGGCAATTGCCGCCGCGCTCGACGGCCAGGTCCACGACCACCGAACCGGGCTTCATTGATGCGACGGTGTCGGCCTGGATCAGCGTGGGGGCCGGACGTCCCGGAATCAGGGCTGTGGTGATGACAATGTCGGCCTGCTTGCAGCGTTCGGCCACCAGCTGGCCCTGGCGCGCCATCCAGGCCGCCGGCATGGCGCGGGCGTAGCCGCCGGTACCCTGTGCGATTTCGCGTTCTTCATCGGTCTCGAACGGCACGTCGATGAACTTCCCGCCCAGCGACTCGACCTGTTCGCGTGCCGCCGGGCGCACGTCCGACGCTTCGACCACCGCCCCCAGGCGCCGTGCCGTGGCGATGGCCTGCAGGCCCGCCACACCGGCACCCAGCACGACGACGCGCGCGGCCTTCAGGGTACCCGCAGCCGTCATCAGCATCGGGAAGATGCGCCCGTAGTGGTGCGCCGCCAACAGGACCGCCTTGTAGCCCGCCAGGTTGGCTTGCGAGGACAGCACGTCCATGCTCTGAGCCCGGGTCGTGCGCGGGGCCGCTTCCAGCGCAAACGCCGTCAGCCGGGCATCGGCCAGGGTGCGCAGTCCGTCGGTGTCGTATGGATCCAGCATTCCCACCAAGGCTTGGCCGGGCCGCATGTTGGTCAGTTCGCCCGACGTCGGCCGGCGGACTTTCAGGATCAGCGGACAGGCCAGGGCGCCGGCTGCATCGGTAAGTGTGGCACCGGCCTGCTCATAGTCGGCATCCGGATAACGCGCAGGTGCGCCTGCGCCGCGCTCCACGAGCACGGAATGGTCCGCCTTGATCAGCTTCTTCACGGTCTCTGGCGTCGCCGCCACCCGGGTCTCGCCCGGCACTGTTTCGCGCGGGATGCCTATCTGCATGGTGCGCTCCGGGAGGGGAACATCGGCGTGGACGGCATGAAGGCCTCCTCTTTGAGTGCCTGTGATTTAATTTCTGCTTGTTTCCGTATAACAGAATTTCGCCGCCAAAGTCCGAATGTGCCGGCAGCGCCATTTCGAAATGGTCCTTATTCGCAACAGAATGCTGCAGCCGCGGCGGTTGGGTCCACGAGGGCGTTTGGCATGGGTTAGCATTCGGTTTATCGTCCGTGCACAGCGCGGAGTGCCGATTTCAACGCAGGATCCACCATGAATGTCTGGTTGAAGCGGGTGTTGTTCGGTCTTGTCATCGCGCTCATCATCGCGGTGGTGGGCCTGGCAATCTTCCTGCTGACCTTCAATCCCAACGCCTACAAGTCCAAGCTCGAAGATCTGGTCTACGCCCGCTATGGCCGCACGCTGACCATTGAAGGCGATATCGGCCTGTCGCTGTTTCCGCGTATCGGCCTGTCGGTCAAGGACGTGTCCCTGTCCAATCGCGGCAGCAAGGATCTGTTCGTATCGGTCGACAGCGCGCGCTTTGCGGTTGCCATCTGGCCGCTGCTGTCGAATCGGCTGGTGGTGGACCACGTGGCCATCAGCGGACTCAAGGCGTGGGTGGTGCGCAGCCCCAAGGGTCGCTTCAATTTCGACGATCTGCTGGAGAATCGCCGCCCGGTCCCTCGGGCTGTCGGGACGACGGCGGCCTTGGCGGGAGCCCTGGCCGCGCCCGTTGCGGGCGCCGATGATTCGGACCTGAACATCGACATTGCCGGCCTGGAACTGAAAGGCGGCCAGATCCATTACCACGACTTGCGCGACGGCGTGTCCACCACACTGACCGGCATCGAGGCCAATACGGGGCGCGTGACCTATGACCAGCCGTTCGACGTGGCCATCAGGGCGACCCTGAAGGGCGACGATCCTGTACAGGACGCCAAGCTGGATGCCCAGGCGCTGCTGCGCCTCAATCCGGGCGGACGGGGCTACTCGGCGCAAAAGATCAGCGTGCAGCTCGCCGGTCGCCTCGGCAACCTGAATCAGGCGCGTGCGACGCTGAAGGGCAATGTGGCTTTTGAGGGCCGCGCGCACGATTTCTCGGCCGGCAACCTGGAACTCGCGATCGCGGGTGATATCGTGGGTGCGCATCCCATCCAGGGACTGCAGGCCAGCCTGTCCGCCAGCCAATTGCGGCTGGACTCCCGCAATGCTGAACTGAAGGTTTCCAAGCTGGCGCTGCGGGCTTCCGGCAAGGACCAGGGGCGTGCCCTGGAACTCGCGCTGGACGCGCCGTCACTGGCCATTTCGCCGGACTCCGCCAAGGGCGACCCCGTGACGGGGACCTTCAAATGGACGGGTAGCGATACGCTGGCCATGTCGCTCAAGCTGGATGGCCTGTCGGGCAACGCGACGGAATGGCAGCTCCGGTCGGTGGACCTGGACGGCAATCTGACGCAGGGCAAACGCCTGCTGCGCCTGAAGCTGACCTCGCCGCTTTCCTGGAACAGCAGCCTGCGCAAGGGGACGCTCTCCGCCATCAAGGGGGATATCGCGATCCAGGACCAGGAGTTGCCCCAGGGCGGCTACGAGGCTCCCATGATTGGCAGCGTGCATGTGGACTTGGTGCGCGACATAGTGGATGCCGATCTGAATGCCGTGGTCGACGGCGGGCAGGCCGCCTTCAAGGCCCAGGTGACGCAGTTGTCCCAGCCCGCGCCCGCGGTCGACTTCTCGTTCGGCACGGAAAAGCTGGACTTGAATCGCTGGCTGCCGGTGCCTCCGGGGGCGATCAAGGTCCAGACTCCTTCGAAGAGCGGCGAATCCAAGCCCGATGACAAGGCCAAGCCCGAGCCCAAGCCTGCCGCCGCGCCCGCCAAGGCGCCCGTGCCCGTGGGTTTTGACTGGTCTTTCCTGAAGGGGCGGAACATCCATGGAACGGTGAAGATCGGCGATTTGCGCGTCCGCGATGTCCAGCTGACCGGTCTCAGCGCCCAGGCCGATGTGCAGAAAAACGCCCTCACGGTGTCCAAGCTGGCGGCGAAGCTCTATCAGGGTACGCTCAGCGGTCAGTTCACCGCCTCGACCGATCAGACACTGGGACTGCACCTGGCGCTGGACAAAGTCTCCGTGGCACCCCTCCTGCAGGCGCTGGGTACACAGGGTTCGCTGTCGGGGCTGGCCGACGCCCAGATTGACCTGACCGCCCAGGGTACGACGGTCCCGATCCTCGAAAAGTCGCTCGCCGGAAAAGCCGCCTGGCAGATTCGCGACGGAGCCGTGCACGGTCTGGATGCTACACAGACGCTTTCCGACGTGGCTGGGGCTCTGGGCAATGTGCTCAAAGGGCGGCTGGATGCGGTGCCGTCGCCGTTCCAGAAGGGGCGCAGCACTGCCTTCACCAGCCTGGACGGGCATATCGACCTGAAAGACGGTATCGGCACGCTGTCCAAGTTGGCGCTGGTGTCGCAGCTCGTGCACGTAACCGAAGGCAAGCCGGCCCGGGTCGACCTGCCGGCGCGCAGTCTGGACGTGCTGCTTCAGGTCCAGGTTGCGGCCCATCCGCCCAAGGTCCTGGCCACCCCGCTGGGTTCCCTGCTCGGGGCTACCATCCCGGTGCGGGTGTCGGGCCCATGGGCTGATCCCAAGTATGATGTCCTGTGGAGCGACGTCCATAATCAGACCATCCAGCAGGCCCTGAAATCGGGACTGATGCAACTGCTTTCGGGCAAGGACCTCATCCAGCAGGCGCTCCCCGTGCCGGTGCCCGACGCCGAAACGCACCCCAAGCCTGGCTCCAAGGCCGACACGGTCGAGCGGTTGGGCAATGCGATAAAAGGCCTGCTGGGCCAATGAACAGGAGATCAAGGTGACCGAATCTTTTCATCCGATTGCCGGAGGCGCCGGGCTGGGGCAGGCCGGTGCTGGCGACTACGACCGCCGCTGGCTGCTGGTGGATGACGACAATGCCTGGCTGACGGGCAATCAGGCTCCCCGGCTGGGCGAGCTGGAGCTGTCGCTGCGATTTGGCTATCTGGTGATTCGCGCGCCCGGCATGCTTCGCCTGGACATTCCGCTGGATGTCATCGAAGACGACGACAGCGTGGAACGCGTCGCACGCGTCGGCAATCAGGACGTGCGAGTGGTGGATGAAGGTGATCTGGCCGCCGCCTGGTTTGCAGAATGGCTGGGACAGCCCTGCCGCCTGATGAAAGTGCATCCCGAGGCCGCCCCGGTCGCCTGGGCCGTTTGAGCGGGCTCGACCGGACCGGCCCCGCCCGGCCCGCGGGCGGACACGGCAGCCGGACGTCAGTCGCCCTGTTGTTGATCCTGCTGTTCCCTGAGCGCCTTGGCTTTGGTGTGCAGCCAGCGTTCCACCGACGGGAAGACGAACTTGCTGACGTCCCCGCCCAGGATGGCGATCTCACGCACGATGGTCCCCGAGATGAACTGGTATTGATCCGAAGGGGTCATGAACAGCGTTTCGACCTCGGGCAGCAGGTGGCGGTTCATTCCCGCCATCTGGAATTCGTATTCGAAATCTGAAACGGCCCGTAGCCCGCGCACGATGACGCGGGCGCTCTGCTCGCGCACGAAGTCCTTCAGCAGGCCGCCGAAACTGCGGACCCGCACGTTGGGATAGTGGCCCAGGACTTCCTCGGCGATCTTCAGGCGCTCTTCCAGGGTGAAGAAAGGCCGCTTGTTCTGGCTTTGGGCAACCCCCACCACGACCTGATCGAACAAATTCGCGGCACGGCGTACAAGATCCTCGTGTCCGCGAGTCAACGGGTCGAACGTGCCCGGATAGACGGCGGTAATCATGAGGCCTCCGTGATGTGTTTATTGCCATTATTCATGTTTTCTTGCGCCGCAGCAAACTTCAGCAGGTGGTAGTGGACCTGGCCGGCCCGGCCCTGCCGCAAGAGCTGCCAATCGCCCGGCGGTTCGGCCAGCGCAGTTTCGGCCTCCAGGTAAAGCAGGCCGCCCGGGCGCAGCGCCCGCCCCACCAGCGGCCACAGGCGTGGCAGCCACTGTTCGCCGAAAGGGGGATCCAGCAGGATCAGATCGAAGCTCGGCTCGGGCTGCTCCCGAAGGTACGTCAGGGCGTCGCCGGCGTGAATGTGGACGGAGGCAGCCTGGAGGCGTGATTGGACGGCTCGCAAGCCCGCCAGGGCGGCAGGCGCCCGTTCCACCATCTGGACGTGATCCACGCCGCGGGATGCGGCCTCGAATCCCAGCGCGCCGGTACCGGCAAACGGGTCCAGCACGCGGTGTCCGCCGAAAGAACCGCCCCAGAAATGGGCCAGCCAATTGAATAGCGTCTCGCGCACACGATCAGGCGTGGGGCGCAGGTGTTCGCCTTCGGCGACGGCGATGACCGTGCGGCGAAAGCAACCGCCTACAATACGAATCTGATGCTTCTTCATGCGCCTGGCACGATGTCGGGCGTTGGCCGGAACCGTTCAGTGTAAAGCCTATGTTCAGTTTTTTTAAGCGCAAGAAAGCCGATCCGGCGCCGCAGGCCGCCCCGGCCCCTGCGGAAGTCCCGGATGTGGCGCCGGTTGCACCGACGGAATTGCCGCTGGAGCTTCAGGTGTCCCGCCCTGCGGAGGACGTGCCGGTCGGCGTGGAAACACGGGTGCCGCCCGCGGCACGCGGCCAGGGCGGCGGGGAGGGCGATCACCCAGCGCCACAGGGTCTCGTCGGAGAGACGGACCGCACCAGCCAGCCGCCCGATGCCTGGTCGGATCGTCCGGACGACGTGTCGGCGGATCCGCTGGCGCGACTGGAACAGTCCCCCGACTCCGAGGCGGCGTCCTGGCTGGCCCGCTTGCGCCACGGCCTGTCGCGCACTGGACAGAATCTGGGAAGCCTATTCCTGGGGGTAAAGGTCGATGAAGCCCTCTTCGAGGAACTGGAGACCGCCCTCATCATGGCCGACGCTGGTGTGGAGGCCACCCAGAAACTTCTGGACCAGCTTCGGGCCCGTGTCCGGCGCGACCGCATCGACCAGCCGGATGCCGTCCGCGCGGCGCTGCAGGCGATTCTGGCCGATCATCTGAAAGTTCTGGAAAAGCCGTTCGTGGTGGGCGAAATCGCTCCTATGGTGGTGATGATCGCGGGCGTCAACGGCGCGGGCAAGACCACCTCCATCGGCAAGCTGGCCCATGCACTGCGGGCGCGCAGCGCCTCGGTGCTGCTCGCGGCGGGCGATACCTTCCGCGCAGCCGCGCGCGAGCAGCTCGTGGCCTGGGGAACACGCAACGGCGTCACGGTCATCGCCCAGGAAGGCGGCGATCCGGCGGCGGTGGCTTTCGACGCAGTGAACGCTGGCCGCGCACGTGGGGTCGATGTGGTGCTGGTGGACACAGCGGGGCGGCTGCCCACGCAGCTTCACTTGATGGAAGAGCTGAAAAAGATCCGGCGCGTGATCGGCAAGGCGGATCCCGCGGCGCCTCACGAGATCCTGCTCGTCGTGGACGGCAACACGGGGCAGAACGCGCTGGCGCAGATCCGGGCTTTTGATGCGGCCCTAGGTCTGACGGGCCTCATCGTCACGAAGCTGGACGGGACAGCGCGCGGCGGCACGCTGGCGGCCGTGGCGGCCGGCAGCCAGGGCGTGCGCCCCGTTCCGGTGTATTGGATCGGCGTGGGCGAGAGCATGCAGGACCTGCAGCCCTTCGTCGCCGCCGAGTTTGCCGAGGCCTTGCTGGGCCGGCGGGCGGACTAAAATCCCGACAGATCTGTTTGATGAGAGACCGCAAGTATATGAGCATGGATGTTGGGGCAGCCTTTGAAGCTGCACAATCCCTGGAAATTTCCCCGGTCCAGGAAATCGTGGCCGAGCTTCGCGCCGGCCGAATGGTCATTCTGTGCGACGAGCAGGATCGGGAGAACGAAGGCGACCTGCTCATGGCGGCCGACTTCGTCACCCCGGACGCCATCAATTTCATGGTGACTCATGCGCGCGGCCTGGTGTGCCTGACGCTCACCCATGAACGCTGTGAACAGCTCCGGCTGCCGCTGATGTCGGACCGCAACGGCTCCCAGTACGGCACGAATTTCACGATTTCCATCGAGGCCGCCCAGGGCGTCACCACGGGCATTTCGGCGGCGGACCGGGCGCGGACGATCCAGGCTGCCGTGGCGCGGGACGCTCGTCCGGGCGACGTGGTGCAGCCCGGGCATATCTTCCCGGTGCGCGCTGTTCCAGGCGGTGTGCTGGTGCGCGCCGGCCATACCGAGGCAGGTTGCGACCTGACGGCCATGGCCGGACTGACGCCGGCCGCCGTCATCTGCGAGGTGCTCAAGCCCGACGGCACCATGGCGCGTTTGCCGGACCTGAAACTCTTTGCCCGCGAACATGGCCTGAAGATCGGCACCATTGCGGATCTGATCCAGTACCGCAGCGAGCATGAGTCCATGATAGAGCGACTCGTCGAACGGCCGGTGTCCACTCCATGGGGGGATTTCCGCGCGGTGGCCTATCGTGATCGCGCCTCGAATGCGCCGCATCTGGCGCTTGTGCACGGTGCCATCCTGCCCGATCAGGAAACCCTGGTGCGGGTGCACGAGCCCACCAGCGTGCTGGATCTGCTGTGCGAAACGGCGCCCGGTCATAGCTGGACGATCCCGCACGCACTGCGAGTGATCTCGCAGGCTGAGAGCGGTGTCCTGGTCCTGCTGAACTGCCAGGGAGGCGCCGACCCGCTGTTCGCGCAGTTCGGCGCCTGGGCGCGCGACTCGGCGGCGGACGGTGCACCCGACGCCGCCGCGGCGGGCGAGCGGCATGGGCTGCGTACTTTCGGCATTGGTGCGCAGATCCTGCGCGACCTCGGGGTGAAGCAGGCGCGCCTGCTGGCGCGCCCGCGGAAAATGCCCAGCATGGCAGGGTTTGCCCTGACGATTACGGGTTACCATAACGAACCTGGCGTCTCGAACACGCCCCTCTGACCACGGAGTTTCGACTATGAACCCTTATGTGATGACCCCCGACATGAACGGGGAAGGCCTGCACATCGGCATCGTGCGCGCCCGGTTCAATGCCGAAATCGGCGAAGCCGAGCTGCAGACTTGCCTGGACGAACTGGCCGCCCTGGGCGTGGATGAGCGCGATGTCATGGTGGTGTCAGTGCCGGGCGCGCTCGAGCTCGGTGTGACGCTGGCCCAGATGGCAGAGACCTTCGAATTCGATGCGCTCATAGCGCTGGGCGCCGTGATCCGCGGCGAGACCTATCACTTCGAGACCGTCAGCAACGAATCCGCCGCCGCGATGAGCCGCGTGGCTCTCGAAACCGGCATCCCCGTGGCCAATGGCGTCCTGACCGCCTACACCGAGGAGCAGGCCAAGGCGCGTGCGGCCGACAAGGGGCGCGACTGCGCTCGCGTGGCCGTGGAAATGGCCAACCTGGTGGCGGCGCTGGAGCCGGAGTCGGATGATGACGACGATGACAGCGACGACTTCGAAGACGAGGACGAAGACGAAGACGAAGACGATAACGAGGGCCGCAATGAGTGATCCCCGGCCGGCGCGCAACGGGCGTGCCAATGCCCGCAGCGCGCGCCGCATGGCGCGTGAATTTGCCCTCCAGGGTGTTTATGCCTGGCTGCTGCGCGGGGACGCCGATGCGGCCGAACTGGGCGAAATCGATGCCCATGTGCGCGACGGCGAGGGCTTCGAACAGGCCGATGGGGATTGGTACCGTACGCTGCTCCAGGGCGCCATTGCCCAGGCGCCGGTGCTGCGCGAGCGTTTTGTCCCCTATGTGGACCGGCCATTGGCCGAGCTCTCGCCCGTCGAGCACGCGGTACTGCTCATCGGCAGTTTCGAGCTGGTGCATCACCTCGAGGTCCCTTACCGGGTCGCCATCAACGAGGCTGTGGAACTTGCCAAGTCGTTTGGCGGAACAGACGGCTATCGCTTCGTCAACGGCGTGCTCGACAAGCTGGCGGCCGAAGTCCGCGCAGCCGAAGTCCAGGCGCCCGTCCGCCACTGATCCATTTGGCGCCATCATGTCCGCGGACAGTGAATTCGATCTGATTGCCCGCTATTTCGATCGGCCGGTGCCGCCCGGAATGCTGGGGGTCGGAGACGATTGCGCGTTGCTGCCTCTGTCTCCCGGATGCGAGCTGGCGGTCAGCACGGACATGCTGGTCCAGGGCCAGCACTTCCTGTCCGACGTGGACCCGCGATCCCTGGGGCACAAGGCGCTGGCGGTGAACCTGTCCGACCTGGCGGCCATGGGAGCCCGACCATTGGCCTGCACGCTGGCCTTGTCCTTGCCGGGTATCGACCATCCATGGCTTCAGGGCTTTTCCGACGGTTTCCATGCGCTGGCGGAAAAGTCGCGGTGTCCGCTGGTGGGCGGGGACACCACGCACAATCCCGACGGCATCGTCATCAGCGTGACGGTCATGGGCGAAGTTCGCCGCGCGCACGCGCTACGCCGCAGCGGCGCCCGCGAGGGCGACGATATCTGGCTGTCCGGGTCGCTGGGAGCCGCCTACGTTGCGTTGCTGCTGCGGCAGGGCTATCTGCCTCCGGATGCGGCCCGCCTTCAAGCGAGCTGCAAAGCGATGGACTGGCCTGTTCCGCGTCTCCATCTGGGGCGATATCTGGGCAGCGTGGCGCATGCCGCGATCGATCTTTCCGACGGTCTCCTGCAGGACTTGGGCCATATCCTGGAACAGAGCCACTGCGGCGCGGAGCTCCAACTGGATGCGTTGCCCGCGGATCCGAGCCTGGAAGGGCTGGAGGAGGCCGTGCGACGCGAGGCCATCCTGGGCGGCGGAGATGTCTACGAACTCTGCTTTACCGCGCCCCCGCTGCGCCGAGAGCAGATTTACGCCCTTCAACAGCGGCTTGGGGTGCCGCTCACGCGGGTCGGCACCATCGTTCGAGGCGCCGGTGTGCGTGTGCTTGACGCACACGGGGACGAGATCCCCATCACCCTGCGCGGTTTCGATCATTTTTCTCGGGCCACGTCACCGTCGCCGACACCTACCGGCGGACCCCTTCCATGACGTTTCCCAAAAACGCTTTGCCCGATTCCAGCCGCCCGACGCTGGCCTGGATGTTGGCCCGGCCGGAGCGCATCGTCGGTTTCGGTTTGGGCTCGGGCCTGATCCATCCGGCGCCCGGGACCTGGGGTACCCTCATGGGATGGCTGCTGTGGTGGCTGTTCGTGGGGCGATTGCCCGGTGGCTGGGTGTTTGCCGTGCTGGTGGTCGCGTTTGCGGGCGGCTGCTGGGTGGCACAGCGTTGCAGCGATGACTTGGGCGTCGCGGATTTCGGGGGCATCAACTGGGACGAGATCGTCGCCATCTGGCTGGTGCTGTGGCTGCTGCCGTCCACGTTCTGGATGCAGGCGGCGGGCGTGGTGCTGTTTCGTGTGTTCGACATCCTCAAGCCTGCCCCCGTCAGTTGGCTGGACCGGAACTGCAAGGGCGGCTTTGGCATCATGATCGACGACATTGCTGCCGCGCTTTATGCTGTATTGGTGGCCTGGCTGTTGATCCGATGGGGAGTGCTGCCATGATCGTCCGTGAAATTCGTGCCCTTGCGGGCGAACTCGGCTCCGCCCTGCGGGTGGCCGGTTCGCTGTGCGCCACGGCGGAATCCTGCACCGGCGGTCTTCTGGCCGGGGCCATTACGTCATGCCCGGGATCCAGCCAATGGTTCGAACGCGGCTTCGTGACCTATAGCAACGCCGCGAAGATCGCCGAGCTCGGCGTGTCGGCCGATACGCTGGAACGCTATGGTGCGGTCAGCGAGGAAACGGCCATGGAGATGGCCGCCGGTGTCTTGGCCGTGGTGCCGCTGGCGCGTCTGGCTCTGTCCACGACGGGCATCGCGGGTCCTGGCGGCGCGGTGCCGGGCAAGCCGGTGGGCATGGTGTGCTTCGGCATTGCTCGCCGCGCCGGCTCCGGCATCGTCACGCGGGCCGTGACTCGAGTCTTCGAGGGCGACCGCGAAGCCGTCCGGCTGTCGTCCGTGCACCATGCCCTGCAGATGGCGCTGGAAGATCTGCGCAAGGCGAGAGCTTAGCGAACGGGCTGCCGTCCGATTACGCGCCGCGATCCGCCCGCAGGCAGCGCATCCGGATTCCGCCCGGCCCCGGAGCGGTCCGCTTGCGGCCGGTTCAGTCCAGCAGCGCCGAGCGTATCGCGTCGCGTGTCCGCCGGGCAGCATCCCCGGCCGCTTTTGCCCAGTCTCCGTCGGCCCCGGCATAGAGAATGGCGCGCGACGAATTGATCATCATTCCCCGGCCGTTGTGCGTGCGACCCGCATGCACCGTTGCGGCAATGTCGCCGCCCTGGGCACCGATGCCCGGAATCAGCAATGGCATGTCTCCGACACGGGCGCGAACCTGGGCGATCTCCTCCGGCACTGTGGCGCCCACTACCAGGGCACATTGGCCGTGCGAGTTCCAGCGTTGTGCCACCTGGTCGGCGACGTGCAGGTAGAGCGGGGTGCCGTTTTCCAGCCGCAGATCCTGCAGATCCGCGCCGCCGGGGTTGGAGGTACGGCAGAGGACGATCACCCCTTTGTCGCCATATTCCAGATAAGGCTGTACGGAGTCGTACCCCATGTAGGGATTGACCGTCACCGCGTCGGCGGCGTAGCGCTCGAACGCTTCGCGGGCATATTGGGTGGCGGTGGCGCCGATGTCGCCGCGCTTGGCATCCAGCACGATGGGCAGGTGCGGGTATCGACTGCGAATGTATCGGCAGATATCCAGAAGCTGGTCTTCCGCCTTCAGCGCGGCGAAGTAGGCGATTTGCGGCTTGAAACCGCAGGCGTAGGGCGCCGTGGCATCCACAATCCCCCTGCAGAACGCGTCGACGGCATCCGCGCGGCCGGATAGTCCGGCCGGAAGCCGGCGCTCGTCGGGGTCCAGCCCCACCATGAGGAGGGAATCCTGGCGGGTCCAGGCGCGGTTCAGTTTGTCGGTGAAGGTCATCAATCCGTCCATGCTCGGGGTCCCAGTACCGCCAGCCAAGTCGCCGCCGCAAGCAGCAGCGTGAACAGCACGGCTGCGCTGCCGATATCCTTGGCGCGCCCCAGCAGCGGATGGTGGTCTGTGCTGATGGCGTCGGCCAGCGCCTCGATTGCGGAATTGATCAGTTCCACGATCAGCACCAGCACCAGGCATCCGGCCAACAGCAGGCGTTCCAGCGCTGTGTGGCCCAGCCACAGCGCCAACGGCATCAGCACGATGGCGAGCGCGACTTCCTGACGGAACGCCGCCTCGTGGCGCCAGGCCGCTCCGAGTCCCTGCAGCGAGTAGACCAGGGCCCGCGCGATGCGTCGGAGTCCGCCGGTGCTTTTGTAGGGGGAGGGTTGGTTCATGGGGCAATGCGGTCGGGGTGTCTGCGCATTGTACGCAATGGCGCGGCCCGGCATTGAATCTTCATGGTAGCCTTTGAGTGAAGACGCCGCCTGTGGTGGGGGCGCCCCTGTTGCATGGCTCCGGTGAGCGAGCCGCGAAAGGACTCGGATGATCAACCTTCCCACTTTCGACGATGTCGTGGCAGCGTCGGAACACATCAAGGGCCACGCTCACGAAACCCCCGTGATGACCTCGCGCACGGTCGACGAAGAGTTCGGCGCCAAGGTCTTCTTCAAGTGCGAAAACCTGCAGCGCATGGGTGCCTTCAAGTTCCGCGGCGGGTTCAATTCCCTCTCGAAGCTCGGTCCCGAACAGCGCAAGGCGGGTGTCGTTGCCTTTTCTTCCGGCAACCATGCGCAGGCCGTTGCGCTGTCGGCCACGCTCCTGGGCATACCCGCCACCATCCTCATGCCAGACGACGCGCCGACGGCCAAGATGGCTGCCACCAAGGGCTACGGCGGCAATGTGGTGACCTACGATCGCTACACGGAAGACCGCGAGCAGATCTGCCGGGAACTGGCGGAAAGGCGCGGCCTGACACTGATTCCGCCCTACGATCACCCGGACGTGCTGTCTGGCCAGGGGACGGCCGCCAAGGAATTGTTCGAGCAGGCAGGCCCTCTGGATGCCTTCTTCGTGCCGCTGGGCGGCGGCGGGCTGCTGTCCGGCTGTGCCTTGGCTACACGGGCGCTGTCGCCGGACTGCCGGCTGTACGGGGCGGAGCCTGAAGCGGGTAATGACGGCCAGCGTTCGTTCCGCACGGGCAGCATTGTCCATATAGACACGCCCAAGACCATTGCCGATGGCGCGCAAACGCAGCACCTGGGAAACGTGACGTTCCCGATCATCCAGCGTGATGTCAATGACATCCTGACCGCTTCGGATACGGAACTCGTCGAGTGCATGGCCTTCATGGCCGCCCGAATGAAGCTGATTGTCGAGCCCACCGGCTGCCTGGGTTTCGCGGCGGCCCGGAAGATGAAAGGCGAGCTGAAGGGCAAGCGCGTCGGTGTGCTCCTCAGTGGCGGAAACGTCGACATGGCGCGCTTCGCCGGCCTGCTCGGCGCCCGGCATTGAGCCTTCGTTTCAGACCTTGGGCGGGGTGAAACGAAAAATCCCCGCCACGGTTGCCCATGGCGGGGATTCGTACGAGCCGTCCGGAGGATGCCGACGGATCGGCATCCTCCGGATCGGGCAGGCCAGAGCTTAGAAACCGCCCATGCCGCCCATTCCACCCATCCCACCCATGTCGGGCATCGGGGCAGCCGGCTTGTCGTCCACGATTTCCGCGACGGCGGCTTCGGTCGTCAGCAGCAGGCTGGCGACGGAGGCTGCGTTCTGCAGCGCCGTACGGGTCACCTTGGTCGGGTCGATCACGCCTTGTTCGACCAGATCGCCGTATTGACCGGTGGCCGCGTTGTAGCCGAAGTTGCCTTCGCCCTTTTCAACGGCGTTCACGATCACGCTGGCTTCGTCGCCGGCGTTGGCCACAATGGTGCGCAACGGAGACTCGATAGCCCGCAGGATCAACTTGATGCCGGCGTCCTGGTCGGCGTTGTCGCCTTTGAGTTTGGCCACCGCTACCTTGGCGCGAACCAGCGCCACACCGCCGCCGGGGACAATGCCTTCTTCCACTGCGGCGCGCGTGGCGTGCAGGGCGTCTTCGACGCGGGCCTTCTTTTCCTTCATTTCGACTTCAGTCGCAGCGCCGACCTTGATCACTGCCACACCGCCTGCCAGTTTGGCAACGCGTTCCTGCAGCTTTTCACGGTCGTAGTCGGAAGTCGCTTCTTCGATTTGCGTGCGGATTTGCTTGACACGCGCTTCGATGTTCTTTGGCTCGCCGGCACCGTCGATGATGGTGCTGTTTTCCTTGGCCACTTCGATGCGCTTGGCCTGGCCCAGCAGTTCCAGCGTGGCTTTTTCCAGCGACAGACCGGTTTCTTCGGAAATCACCGTGCCGCCCGTCAGGATGGCGATGTCTTCCAGCATGGCCTTGCGGCGGTCGCCGAAGCCCGGCGCCTTGACGGCGGTGGTCTTCAGGATGCCACGGATGTTGTTCACGACCAGCGTGGCCAGGGCTTCGCCTTCCACGTCTTCCGCCACGATCAGCAGCGGGCGGCTGGACTTGGCAACCTGTTCCAGCACCGGCAGCAGATCACGGATGTTGCTGATCTTCTTGTCGAAAATCAGGATGTACGGATCTTCCAGGATGGCGACTTGCTTGTCCGGGTTGTTGATGAAGTAGGGCGACAGGTAGCCGCGATCGAATTGCATGCCTTCGACCACGTCCAGTTCGTTTTCCAGCGACTTGCCGTCTTCGACGGTGATCACGCCTTCCTTGCCGACCTTGTCCATCGCGTTGGCGATGATTTCGCCCACGGACACGTCGCTATTGGCCGAGATGGAGCCGACTTGCGCGATGGCTTTGCTGGTGGTGCAGGGCTTGGAGAGCTTGTGCAGCTCATCCACGGCCACGGCCACGGCCTTGTCGATGCCGCGCTTCAGATCCATGGGGCTGATGCCGGCGGCCACGTACTTCAGGCCTTCTTCGACGATCGACTGGGCGAGCACGGTGGCGGTGGTGGTACCGTCGCCGGCGTTATCGGAGGTCTTGGAGGCGACTTCCTTCACCAGTTGGGCACCGATGTTTTCGAACTTGTCTTTCAGTTCGATTTCCTTGGCGACGGATACACCGTCCTTGGTCACCGTCGGGGCGCCGAAGGAGCGGTCCAGCACCACGTTCCGACCCTTCGGGCCCATGGTGGTCTTGACGGCGTTCGCCAGGATGTTGACACCGCGCACGATGCGGGCGCGGGCGTCGTCACCAAAATAGACTTGCTTTGCAGCCATGTTGAAATTCCTTGGTTTAAGCGGTTCAGAGGATTACTGGATCACGGCGAAGACTTCTTCTTCGCGGATGACCAGGACTTCGTCGCCATCGACCTTCACGGACTGGCCGGCGTACTTGCCGAACAGAACCTTGTCGCCGACTTTCAGATCCATCGGGATCAGCTTGCCGTCTTCGGTCTTCTTGCCCGGGCCGACGGCCAGGACCTCGCCTTGATCGGGCTTCTCGGCCGCGCTGTCGGGGATCACGATACCCGAGGCGGTGGTGCGCTCGTTGTCCAGACGCTTGATGATCACGCGATCATGCAAAGGACGCAGTGCCATGGAGGAACTCCTGTACTTGAATAATGGGATGGACACGAGGGTTGAGCCGCTGTTAGCACTCAACCCTATCGAGTGCTAATTATAAGGATGATCCACGGGATTTCAAGGGGGGCCGGGGGGGCTTCCGCATTGCGGGGCGCCCCAGGCGGAAGGCTGGCTGTCGTTGGCCGTCAGTTGGCGCCCGATATCTCGGCCAGACACGCGTCCGGGCCGCCCGGCACGACCCGGATGCTGCAGGCGAGCATGAGATTCAGCGGAAGGCCGAAGTCCTCCACCTGGAGGCCTTGTTCGTCGACCAGCCGCCCGTCTGGATTCACCCGGTGGGTCACTCGATCGACGATTGCGCGGGCGTCCTCCAGGTAGCCCCACACGGGTTTGCCCAAGGCCGCAGCGTAGCCCACTTCGAATACCGTACCCGAATCCGGCTCCGCGCCGCGAAAGGGGTTGAGATTGGCCATGACAATATCCGCGCGGCGGATAAGCGCGAGGTTGGCCTGGCAGATCCAGGCGGCAGCTTGTGGCTTGGACAGCCCGAGGGGCACGGCATTGTCCAGGGGATACAGGCCTTCGAGGCCAAACCGTCTGCAAGCGGCCTTGAGGGATTCGCCATAGGGAATAGCATCGGGACGGAAGACGTCCGGGCCGGCAAGATAGACGGATGTCATGATTTCTCCTCAGGGGGTACGACATGGCCCTGCGCTCGCTGGCGCGGACCGGCTGGCGGCCGCAGGGGCAGCAACAGGCGCTGATGGCCGTTCTTTTAGCACCCGTCAGGCCGCAAGCCCTATAAAATAAAGCGGTGCCGATCTCTTGGTCGCGCACCGCGGCCATGTGGCCCCGCGCCTGGCCCAACGCAAGGGCGCAGCGTAGCTGTCGATGCGTCCTGGCATGGGCGCAATTCATGGATTCTCCCACTGGAGTGCAGTATGTCTGAAGTAGGTGCTCAATTGCTCAGCGGTCGTTGTGTCTGGGATGCGGCTGAGATCGTCCGGCGGACGAGCTGGCGGAAAGCCATGCCGGTGCAGCTTCTTGACCAGATCGACGCGGCGGTCAAGGCGTGGCGCCTGCCCGACTGGAGGCAGGTGAACCGCCAGAATTTCCCCCTGGAGGGCAGTGAGCCTTTCTTCAACGAGGTGCGGGAGGAGCTCGAGAATGGCACTGGCATGGTGCAGATCACGGGCCTGGACGTGTCCCGATACCGCATGGACCAGTTGCGGTGCATCTGGTATGCCTTGGGCTGCTACCTGGGCACACCCATGTATCAGAACCGGCGCGGCGAGGCCATGCGTGACATTGAGGACGAGGGCAAGGTCGGAGTCAGCCTCTATGGGGAGACAGTGGACACCAAGGGCCAGAAATTCCTGTCTTCCGGGGCGCGGACGCTGTCTCCGGGCAAGCTGAGATTCCATACCGACCGTTGCGACGTCGTCGGGCTGCTGTGCATCCGGCAAGCGGCGGAGGGCGGCGTCAGCAAGCTGGCCAGCAGCGCGACGGTCTATAACGACATCCTGGTCAACCACCCGGATCTCCACGCGTTGTTGTGCGAACCGATCCCTCGAAGCCGCTTCGGCGAGGAAGCGGGCGGGGAATTCATCAGCTACGATCTGCCCGTTTTCGGCGTCAGGGACGGGAAGCTGACGAGCCATTTTTCCTTGACCTATATCGAAAACGCACAGCTGATGGACGGCGTCCGCAAACTCAGCGCCCAGGAGTTCGACGCCATCCGGCTTCTCCTGGAAACCGCGGACAAGCACAGCTTCTCGATGACATTCAGGCCCGGTGACATCCAGCTGCTCAACAATCATGTGATCTATCACGCCAGGACCGAGTTCCGGGATGATGCGGAGGCGGGGAAGAAGAGGCTGCT
>DATNAI010000109.1:0-8942 GCA_035572875.1 Castellaniella sp.
TCAGCGCGCGATAGCGGCCCCCCCTGAGCGGAGCGGCGATCCAGTCGCGGGCGTCGGCCAGATCCACCGTGGAGCGCGCCGATCCGGGAAGCCGGAAGCAGCTCCGGCAAATGGCCACCACGGCGGCATTGCGTTCCACCGTTTCGACCGAGCACCGCGTGTGACGCAGGACAAAGCGCAGCAGTGAGCCCGCCCCCAGCCCCAGGATCCCGACGCGGTCACGGGCAGCCGGTTTGAGGAACAACAGCCAGGCCATCATCTGTCGCGTGTAGGCGAGCTCCAGCGCCGAGGGACGCGCGAGACGCATGGCCCCCTGGACCCATTCGGAATTGAAATGCAGGTAACGCACGCCGTCTTGTTCGGAGAGCGTGGGCTCATCGGCTGCAGCGGCGATCTGCCAAGTCGACTGCGGGGCGCGTGACATCTGGAACGGTTCCGAAAAGAATGGCTTTTCGAATTCTAAAGCCAAAGCAACACCGCCTTTGCGGTGCCCAGCGACATACGCCCAATCCTCACTACAATCCGTATCGGATCCCGCCAAACATCCGGGGTCCCCGCCCGCTGCCCCGCCGATCTGTACCCTGACGTCCAGACGCGCCCCGCAGCCCGGAATCCGCCGTTTTTTCTGGAGCGTTCACATGGCCATCACAATGTATGAGGTTTCGATTCCCGTCTTCAAACGTGCCTTGCACAACCTGTCCAACGTCCTGAAGAAAGGCCAGGCCCACGCACAGGACAAGGGGGCCGCGCCCGACGGCCTGCTGCAGCAGCGGCTGGTCTTCGACATGTTCCCGCTCATCAAGCAGATTCAGATCGCCTGCGACACGGCCGCCCGCACCGCGGCGCGCATGGCTGGCACGGACCCCAAGTCATTCCCGGACACCGAAACGACGTTGAAACAGGCACAGGATCGCATCGCCGCCGCCATCGCCTACCTGGACACGTTCCAACCCGAACAGATCAACAGTGCCGAAGGCCGCGACCTCACGCGCCCTACCCGTACCGGGGAACTGCACTACAAAGGGCTGGCGTACCTGACCGACTACGCGTTGCCCAATTTCTTCTTCCACTGCACCACGGCCTACGACATCCTGCGTGTCGCCGGAACACAGATCGGCAAGAAGGACTTCCTAGGGTAGTCTCAACCGGTCCACACGAAGTTGGTGCTGCCGGCTGAACACCACGCGAAACGCCAGCAGCACCACTCCAAAAGTGCCCAGGGTCGTGGCGGCCACGATCATGAACATGATCACGATCTGATAGCGCACGGCCGACGCGGGGGCCGCCCCCGCCAGCATCTGGCCGGTCATCATCCCCGGCAGGCTGACGATTCCCATCACCAACATGGAGTTGATCGTGGGAATCATGCCTGTCCTGAGACTGGCCACGATCAGCGGATGCGCCGCCTCCCAGCGAGTCGCGCCCAGCGCCAAGTCGCCCTCGATCAGATCGCGGTCGCGCATCGCACCGTCCATGAAATGGCCCAAGGCCAGTGATACTCCATTGATCAGGTTGCCCAGCACCATCCCCAGCAGTGGAACCGCATACTGCGCGCGATACCAGGGTTCCACATTCAGGATACCCAGCAGCGCGGCGCCAGTGACCACATAGGATGCCGCGAAAACACACAGCACGCTATTCAGGTAGATGCCCGCGAAACGCCTCCGGGTGCGGTTGACTGCGGCGACCCCCGCAAACGCGGTCATCACCAGGCCGATCGCCACCACCGGCAATGGCCGGTCCAGTGCAAAGATGTAGTCCAGCACCAGGCCCACCAGCAAAAGCTGCACGGCCATGCGCACGCTGGCGACGGCGAGGCTGCGCGTCAACCCGAGGCGCAGCCAGCCCGACAGCAGCAGATTGACCAGAATCAGGCCGGCGGAAAATGCCAGCTGCCAGTTGCCGATTTCCAGATAGGACGGCTTCACGAAGGGCTTCCGATCGCGAGCCGCAAATCGCTCACACGGGTCAACTGAGCGGGATCATGGCTGGTCCAGACGCACGCGCGGTCCGGCGCCGCAGACTGCCAGTGGTGGACCAGCATTTCGACCTTCCCGGCACGGGCCGGGTCCAGGGATGCGGTGGGTTCATCCAGCAACAGGATCGAAGGCTGAATGAGCAGCGCACGAAGCACGGCCACCACCTGAGCTTCTCCACCCGACAGCGTGGCCACGTCCTGCCGCAGGAAATCCGCTGCGATCCCGACCTGCGCCAAGTAGCGGCCGGCATCTTCAGATAAGAATGCGCGGCCGCGATGGGCACGGAACCTGAAGGGTGCGGCCAACGCCGCCTGCACGCTGCCTTCCGGCAGTGCCGGACGCTGCGGGACATACACGATCTGCGCGCGCCAGGCCGGCACCCACACCCGATCGAACGATTGGCCCCGCAGTTGGATCTCGCCCGCCTGGCGCGGCATCAGCCCCGCCAGCGTCCGCAGGAACACCGTCTTGCCGCTGCCCGAAGGGCCTGTCACTGCCCACCGTTCCCCCGCACCGACTTCCAGTCCGACGGCATGCCACAACTGGCGCCCCGAAACGGTGCAGCTCAAGCCGTGCACAGACAGCAGAATGGGTTGGAAACCTTGCATGGAATGCTGAAACCGTCCGATCGTTGCGCCCCGCCGCGGATCCGGAAGCGGCAAGTGGCAGGCGGCCAGAATATATCATCACCCAGCGATCTTGCGCGGACGCTCCTCACGAAACAACAGGACGGCAGCTGCCGCCGCGATCCACGCAATGCCCCCGAACAGCGCCAGAGCACCGGCAAACCCCAGAACCGTGGCGGCTTGGAACAGCAAACTCCCCAGGCCGAATCCGGTGAACAGGGAAAATGCCATGAGCGCGACCGCTTGCCCGCGCCCACCCCGCAGATCCGTGGTGATGGCGGCCAGCGACGGGTGAGTCAGATCGAAGCCCAGCGACAGCAGGACAATGGCAACCCGAGCCCCGTTCAACGGCAGAGGGAGCGCCAGCAGCAGCGCACAGAGTCCGGTGAGCGCCACACCCAGCGGAATGATGCGCGCCCGGCCATACCGGTCCGCCAGTCGGCCGATGAGCGGCCCGAACACCAGGCCGGGTATGCCGTACCCCAGCAGCACCAGTCCGATGCCGACCTCGTCCAGGCCGAAGCGGTCATGAAGATAAACCCCCAGCCAGGTGAAGACACCCGAAATGAGAATCGCGTTGAGCATCACGTAGCCATAAGTACGACGGGCACGCGGCAGGGATAGCAGGTCCCGATAGCCGCGTATCACCGCCCCGCTAAGTCCGGCCGACGATCGCGGCCACGGCGGCAAGGCATGCCCTGCCATGGCGACGGCGGCCAGCAGTGCGCACAACGCGGCCACTCCCAGAAACAGGCTGCGCCAGCCGACCAAGGGCTCCAGCAAGGCGCCGGCCGCGGCACCCGTTGCAGTGCCCCCGGCGATGGCACCGAAAAGCCACCCGACTGCGCGTCCGCGCCGCTCGAACGGGACCACGTCGCCAATCAGCGTCAGGCCGATGGGCACGATACCGGCCGCGCTCACTCCCGTCACGACGCGCCACGTGATGAACTCGCCCACCTGCCCGGCCGAGGCAGTGACAGCGGTCAGCACGGCAAACAGCAGCAACGAAACCAGGATGACACCACGCCGGCCGAATCGGTCGGAGAGCGGTCCCCCCAACAAAGTGGCGATTCCCTGCGGGATGACGTAGGCCGGCACGGCCAGCGCCACCCAATCGACGGAACTTGCGAAGACCGTGGACAGACGCGGGATGAGGGGAGCCACCATGAAAGTCTGCACGAACACCAGGAAAGCGGCGGAACAGATCAGGGCAAGCATGCGGCGCTCGGTCGCAAACTGAATGGAGGGCGGCGCCACCTCCTGCAAAACGGTCATGACATGGCTCGAAGACGCCCCACCCGCAGGCGATCTACACCCGCTGCGGCAGGAACACGCCGTTCACGGTAGTCCCTGGACCCGACGACGTCAACACGAGGGCGATAGTGTCCCGTTCGGTTAGTTTGTGTCGTTGAATTCGGATGCCTGCGCCATCCAGACAAGACGCGAACCGCAGTGACAGCAAGGGCTATCACGAGGATTTGCAACGCAATATGGGTGGCGCAGGCGCCGAATTCAAACATCAGGATCAACCGAACGGGACACTAGGCGCGCAGCCACTGATCGGCCTGGGCCGCCGCCTCCCACAGGTCCCACGCCCTGCCTGCCTGGCCCTCGACCGCGCCGGTGGTCTTCAGGCCTTCCGCTTCGGTCAGGTAAGTCACATCGCCCAGCAGGGACGCCTGCAATTGCGCGCGAGCATTGACCTCGGTGTACACCGCACGGTAGACGACGCGCCGCAGTGAATCGGCCACCACGGTGGAACCGTGTCCGCGCATCAGCACCACGGCACTTTGGCCCAGGGAGCGAGCCAATGCCGCCCCCAGCTTCCCGTCGGTGACGAGCAGGTCCGTGCCGTCGCCGGCCGCATCCCGGATCTCGAACACCGGAACATGGACGCCCATGAAGCCGGCCATATGGCAGATCGGACGCATGGGAGTCCGGCGGCTCACGCTGAAGGGCACCACCGAGGGCGAGTGACTGTGCACGACAGCCATGACGTCCGGACGGGCTCGGTAGATTTCGGCATGAATGAACCGCTCCAGATAGACCCTGCACCCCGCCGCGTCCACCGGCTCGCCATCCAGCGTGAATTGGAGGATATCGCCGGCTGTCACCCGGGCCGGAGCCATGTTGCGCGCCAGGAGGAAGCGGTCAGGGTTATGTTCGTCACGGGCACTCACATGGCCGAAGGCGTCCAGGACGCCTTGGTGAAAAAGGATATGGTTGGCCGTCACCAGGTCGGCTACCAGAGCCCTGCCGGCCGCCCCGGCTTCGGCCCGGGCATCCGTCCCTCGATCCGGACCGGATCGTACGCTGTCATTCGAAAAAGCCATCAGAGAAGCCTCCTTTCACGCTATGGCTGAACCTGAAACCGCATCGCAATATTGGCGCCCGTTCGGGCGGACTCCAGAATGCCCAGGCAGACTTCGGTGGTGGCGCGCCCCCAGCGCGCGCTATGCACCGGCGGCTTGCCTTCCCGCACCGAATTCCACAACTCGTCAATGACTTCGCTGCGCGGAACTGCCTGAAGTGGCGTCTCGCGAAAGTAGCGCTGATCATCGGAATACACCCAGACGCCGTCTGGCGTGACCCGCAGGTCGGCCCCCTCGGCGGACACCAGCAGGTGGCCGAAATGCGGATGGTGTTGAGCACGCGGCCCCGCGGGCGGCTGGTAATGCGTGCCGCCGTAGCTCTTTTCCGTTTTGGTACGGGCCTCCGAGACAGCGTCCGCGACGGACGACAAACGGCGGCGGACAGCGCCGTAGCTCCCCGCCGCCTTGTCCCGGCCGAACTCGTCGACATCGCCCAACAGCTCGTCGCTATCGTAATGCGCGTATCCGCTGTAAGTCACCGACGCAAAGGCGCCATCATCAAACTGCAGCAGCGCGGAATAGGCTCCTTCCGTCGGGCGCTCCGGGTCCCACGCCCCCACCTGCCCGCGAACGGACTTCACTCGCCCGCCGCCCAGCAAACGCGCGATATCGACTTGATGAGCCGCCTGGCTGAACACCACCCCTCCACCCTGGGCCGTCACCAGTTCCTCCGGCCGGCGGGGCCGATACAGGAAGGTCGTGTAGTTGAAGGCGTGCACCATGCGCACACGGCCCAGCTCGCCACCCGCCAGCATCCGATGCGCCTGCTGCACAGGCCCATCAAAGCTGTGGGAGGGCCCCACCACCAGCGCAACGCCGGCAGCCTCCACGGCGGTTACGATACGCGTGCACTCATCCAACGAAATGGCCAGCGGCTTCTCGACCAGGATGTGCTTCCCGGCGGCCGCAAGCCGGCACACATGGTCGGCATGGAACTGATGGGGCGAAGCCACGTAGACCACCTCCACCTCGGGCCTCTCGCACAGCCCATCGACCGTATCGAAGGCCGGTCCGGCAAAATCGCGGCTGAAAAGGTCCCGGGCAGGCGCCCGCGGATCCGCCGCCGCGACCAAGCGTACCCGGGGGTCTCCCGCCAGCGTCGGCAGCATGAGCGTGAAAGCGCGTCCAAGCCCCGCCACACCGATCCGCAATGGCCGAACGCAAGGTTCCCTGGTCATAGGTCCAGCACGAGCCGGCCGCTTCGGGCTCTCGAGACACATACCATGATTTGATGCTCCCTTTCGTCGTCCTCCAGACACATGTCCCGGTGATCCACATCTCCCGACACCAGAGGCGTCATGCAAGTCCCGCAAGTTCCGCTCTCACATGAACTTCGGACCGCGACGCCATTATTCCGCAGCGCCTCCAGCAGGGTCGAATTGGCCGGCACATGGATCTCCCAGCCCGACCGGGCGAGCGTCACGTCAAAAGCCCGGTCCTCGCGACGCGTCGCCCGGTCCACGCCAAAACGCTCGAACTTGACCGCACTGCGCGACCAATGTCCCGTCATGTCGCGGACAGACTCCATGAGGCCGCGCGGCCCGCAGCAATAAATCATCGCCTTGCGCGGCTTCTCGAACACTGGCCAGAGATCGAATCGCCCGGTCCCCGGACGGCTATGGTGAATCACCACATGCTGCCGGAACGGTTCGGCCTGGAATTCGTCGCGATAGGCGGTGCAGGCCTCATCCCGCGTGAGGTAATAGAGCTTGAAGTTGTCCATCCCGGACTCCACCATGTGCCGTACCATGGAGTGGATGGGAGTGATGCCGATTCCACCGGCCACGAACAGGTACTGGGCAGCGCCGGGCAGAAATTCGAAGGCATTGTCCGGCATGGACGCCGCCAGGACCCGACCGGGTTGCACCTCATCGGCCATGCTCGTGGATCCGCCCTCGCCTTCCGGTTCGCGCTGGATGACCACATCATAGCCGCCCCGATCACTGGGGCTGCTGGCGATCGAATACTTGTTGACGATGCCCGCCGGGGTCTCGATCGAGAGGTGCGCCCCCGGCGTGAAAGCGGGCAACTCCCCACCATCGGCCGCCACCAGGCGAAACCCGAAGAGCTGGTCGGCGATCTCGGCCTTCGCCGCAACGGTCAACCTCAAGCCCAGCCTCAATCCCGAAACTGCCATGCGTCAGATCCCTTCAGATGTCCGTGTCATCACACCGCAGCCAGTCGCTCGACGCCGACCGGCACAGGCTCCAGAGTGCGCCAGTCCACGGCCTTGCTGTAGACCCCCTGGAAGGAGCACACAGTCGGCGGGATGCGCTGGTCCCCGGTACCGATCGCGGCTTCCCCTTGCTGGAAGCGGCGCACGGCATCGAGCATCTGTCTGCGAAACTCGACCACCGCCAGGTCGCCTGCCCCCAGGTGCTCCTTGGTCCGATCCGCGATGGGCCCGATCGTGGTCCACATCGCCACATCCTGATTGGGAAATCCCTTGATGCCGGTGAAGTTGCCCGCCTTCATCGCCTGCCGGTCCTGCCAGAAGTTGTTGCCGATGTTGCGGTGCGGCCGATAGTGCTCGTCCAGATCGACGCCGACCCGCTGTCCGAGAAACGTGCGCCAAGTCTCCTGATCGGGTGTCGTGGACGGATTGCCCCACGCCATGAAGTAAAAGATCGTGTGCGTATCGTCGATCGGCACCTCGACATTGGCGACGTTGTAGCGGTCATTCGGAGGAACGAGCGCCGAGCTGGGCGCAATGAACACCGTGGAGCGGACGTAGACGTCTTCGGCGGAGTTCTGGATCGGGCGGCGCAGCGCGGCATACCGGAAGCCGTAGGAGCAGCGCTCCACCTGCAGTCTGGGATTCTTGTCGGTGGACGGGCGCAGCCAGTTCTTTTCGGTGGCTTTGGCCGCATCCACGCGGGCGGGCACCATGTCCGAGGAATGCAAGCTCGAGCTATGGGACGAGTCGATATTCCCTTCCAGGATCTGCGCCCAGTTGCAGGACAGGACGACCTTGGCCACCGACACCTTGATATCGGCCGTGGGAGCCCATACGGGCGGCACGAACGGTGTCACGGACCCCTCGGGTCCGAGGTAGGCCCAGACGAACCCGGCCCACTCCTCGACGGGGTACGCCTTCTGCTTCACCTTTTCCATGAAGCCGCTGGAGGCGGGCTCGGACACCATCTCCACCACGTTGCCTTCCACATCGAACTTCCAGCCATGGTATAGGCAGCGCAGTCCGCACTCCTCGTTCCTGCCCAGCGAAAGGGACGCCCCCCGGTGCGGACAGACATCGTCCAGCACTCCCACGCGGCCGTTCGTATCCCGAAAGACGGCCAGGGTCTCGCCAAGGACATGGACGCGGATCGGAGCCCCATCCGGCTCGGCGACCTCTTCCTTCAGACAGATGGGCTGCCAGTGACGGCGCATGAGCTGCCCCATGGGAGCATCCCCCACCACCCGGCACAACAAGTCATTCTCTTCAGCGGACAACATCGTCGGTCTCCCTCGAAATCCGATCTCAAAAATATTTTTTCAGGTGGCGCTCCACTGCCCAAAGGAGCAGGGAGCCCGCCGTGCCGAACAGGAACAGAATCATGATGACCACCATCATTGCGGCATACTGCGCCTGTCCGTAGAAATGCAGCGCCAGCTTGCCGATGCCCGCCTTGGCGGCAAACAGCTCGCCAAAAATGACGTTGACCACCACCAGGCCGAAGCTCAGGCGCACGCCGGTGATGAAAGGCAGCGACACGGCCGGCAAGTAAATGCGCCAGGCCGCCCGCCAGGGACTCATGGCGAGCGACCGAGCCACCCGCCCGTAGATCGGATTCATGGTTCGCACGGCCACCATCACATTGATGAGCACCGCAAAGATCCCGCCTATGAAACCCATGCTGATGATGGATCGGGCCCCCAGCCCCACCAGCAACAGCAGCGTGGGATAGATGATGATTTTGGGGATGGCACCGCCGACAATGATCAACGGCTCGAACACCCGGTAC
>DATNAI010000110.1:0-3099 GCA_035572875.1 Castellaniella sp.
CGCTGGCGCAGGCTCGCGCGGCTCGCCGCGCGCAGCACGCCCGGCCGCTTGCCCCCGACAGCGCCCTGGTGGCCCGGCTGCTTGCCGCCTTGCCGTTCTCGCCCACGGGTGCACAGCAGCGCGCCGCTGGAGAGATCCGCGCGGATCTGGCGCAATCCCACCCCATGCACCGGCTGCTGCAAGGCGACGTGGGCAGCGGCAAGACATTGGTTGCGGCGCTGGCGGCCGCCCAGGCGCTCGAGGCGGGGGTGCAGGTGGCCGTCATGGCCCCCACCGAAACGCTCGCCGAACAGCTTTGGCGCAAGCTCTCGGAATGGCTGGAGCCCCTGGGCGTGACCGTGGTCTGGCTCGGCGGCAACATGGGGGCCGGAGCGCGCCGGGAGGCCGCTCATGCCATCGCAACGGGACGGGCCAAGCTGGCAGTCGGCACGCAGGCCCTGATTCAGGACAAGATCGTCTTCGACGAGCTGGGGCTGGTCATCAGCGACGAGCAGCACCGGTTCGGAGTCAACCAGCGGTTGGCCCTGAACCGCAAGGGTGACCAGGACGGCCTGCATCCCCATCAACTGAGCATGAGTGCAACACCGATTCCCCGGACCTTGGCGATGGCGTTCTTTGCCGATATGGATGTTTCCGTACTGGACGAATCGCCGCCGGGCCGCTCGCCGGTCCGGACCCGGCTTTTCGACGATCGCCGACGTGAGGATGTGCTTGCCCGCGTGGCCCGGGCGGTACGTGCCGGCGAGCAGGCCTATTGGGTATGCCCGCTGGTCGAGGAAAGCGAGGCGCTGCAGCTCCAGACGGCGGTCGATACCTGGGAGCATCTCTGCGAATCCCTTCCGGATCTGCACATCGGCCTCATGCATGGGCGGCTGCCTCACCAGGAAAAATCCTCGACCATGCAAGCCTTCCGTTCGGGAGAACTGGACGTGCTGGTCAGCACGACGGTGATCGAAGTGGGTGTGGATGTCCCCAATGCCAGCCTGATGATCGTCGAGCATGCCGAGCGCTTCGGTCTCGCACAGCTTCATCAGTTGCGCGGGCGGGTAGGGCGCGGTCCGCGGGCCTCCACCTGCGTGCTGCTGTATCAATCCCCTTTGTCGGCCGTCGCGCGCGAGCGTCTACGGGCGATGTTCGAGACCTGTGACGGATTCGAGATCGCGCGCCGCGATCTGGCGCAACGCGGTCCGGGTGAATTGCTGGGGCTGCGCCAGTCCGGCCAGTCCCTGCTGCGTTTTGCCGACCTGAATACCGACAGTCACCTGCTGGCCCAGGCGCGCGACGCTGCCGCCCTGATGGCCAGCGATTATCCGGATCAAGCCCGGCTGCACCAAAGGCGCTGGATGGCGGGTGCCTCCCAGTATCTGCGGATCTGATCGGTCCGATTGCGCTGACCCTTTCATGGAGTTGAGTTCATGACCCTCACCGAGTTGAAGTACATCGTCGCTGTTGCCCGCGAACGCCATTTCGGCCGGGCTGCGGAGGCGTGCTTCGTGAGCCAGCCGACGCTTTCGGTGGCGATTCGCAAGCTCGAGGACGAACTGGGCGTGGTCCTTTTCGAGCGCGGCGGTGTCGAGGTCGGCATCACCCCCATTGGCCTGCGCGTCGTGAGCCAGGCCCAGAGAGTCCTCGAAGAAGGCGCCAAGCTGCGCGAGATCGCGCATCAGGGCCATGATCCTCTGGAAGGGCCGCTGCGGGTCGGTGTCATTTATACCGTGGGGCCGTATCTGCTGCCCTATCTGGTGCCCGAACAGATCCGGAGCACGCCCCAGATGCCATTGCTGCTCCAGGAAAATTACACGACGCGCCTGCTGGAACTGCTGCGCCAGGGCGAAATCGATTGCGCCATCGTGGCCTTGCCCTTGCCCGAAAGCGGTTTTGTGCAATGTGGGCTGTTCGATGAGCCGTTTTTCGTGGCGCTGCCGCGTCATCACCCCTGGGCCAAGGAAAAGGAAATCGACTCGCGACGACTGAAGGAAGAAACCATGCTGCTGCTGGGTGCCGGCCACTGCTTTCGCGATCAGGTGCTGGAGGTGTGTCCCGAATTGTCCCGCTATTCCGCGTCCAGCGAAGGCATCCAGCGCACCTTCGAGGGCTCCTCTCTCGAGACCATCCGGCACATGGTGGCGGCAGGAATCGGCATTACGGTGCTTCCGGCCAGCGCGCTTGGGATCCAGGGGGCCGAGAGCAAGCTGCTGAAATTCATCCCGTTCAAGCCGCCGGCGCCGGACCGGCGGGTCGTTCTGGTATGGCGCAAGAGCTTTCCGCGCCTGGCAGCCATCGAGGCGCTGGTTCATGCCGTGGTCCGATGCGGCATGCCCGGTGTCACCATGCTCGAGGACGCCGTTCAGGCCGCTGACTGAAGCGCGGGCCGCCCCTCCGTCCGCGCCCGTCCAGCCTTGCTGGCAGCCATCCATCGGGAAAACCCCTGTGCGGCCATGGACCCCATTCAGAAATGTTTCGTGTATTCTTTTCTAGGTCTTTCACAGGAGGTTCTATGAACATTCGCTTGACGCCGATGGCAGCCGCACTAGGCTTGGCCGCCGGCATGGTGCTTTCTTCCGCTGCGAACGCTGCCACAATCAAGATCGCAATCGCGGGGCCCTTTACCGGGGCTTTGACCCAGTACGGTGACATGGTCAAGGAAGGCGTGGACACGGCCATCGAAACCATCAACGCCAAAGGCGGCGTGCTGGGGAACAAGCTTCAGGCCGTCATCATGGACGATGCCTGCGAACCCAAGCAGGGTCCGGTAGTGGCGAATCGCGTGGTCAATGAGAAGATTCATTACGTCGTGGGCCACGTGTGCTCCGGCGCGACGATTGCGGCCACGCCCATCTACAACAACGAAGGTGTGGTCATGGTGTCGCCTTCCGCCACGTCGCCGCTGGTGACCGACGGCAAGAACTACGACACGATCTTCCGCACCATCGGTCGCGATGACCAGCAAGGTCCCGCCGCCGCGAAGTTCATCGAGCAGCATATTCATCCCAAGGCGGTTGCCGTGCTGCACGACAAGCAGTCTTACGGTCAGGGCATCGCTACTGCCGTCAAGAACGACCTGGAAAAGGCGGGCGTGAAAATCGTGATGTTCGAAGG
>DATNAI010000111.1:0-14433 GCA_035572875.1 Castellaniella sp.
GAGGCAGTGAAGGACCCCGAGAAGGGTTGAATCATTGCGGTGCGGCCTGGGTGGCGCGCGCGCCCACGCGCGCGCTCGCCGCTCCCAGGACAAAGGTCAGCAGCAGGGTGGGCAGGGCGCTGCCGTATTGCGGGGCCCATAGGGCCAACCCCTGATAGCACGCAATGCCCAGACCCCATATCAGAGCCGGTGCGGTGTGGATGGCCCGAGGGGGGGCGGACAGGGGGGCGGGGTGCGTGCCCAGGCGCCCCAGGATCACGCCGAAGAGCGGCACGAAGACCGAACTCAGCGTCAGCAGGAAGGGCTCCAGGCTGTGCATGGGCAGCACCATCGCGCAAACGATGGACACGGCGGCCAGAATCGTGCTCCAGGTCCGCACGCTGATCGACGCGAACAGGCTCTGGGTGCAGACGGATCCGGAATACAGGTCGCCGTAGGTGTTGTCCAGCTCATCGACCAGAATCAGGCCCAGCGCGATCAGGCCACCCTGCGCCAGCAGCAAGGCGCCCACCATGTCCACGTTCGGTCCCGTTACGGTGACGACCAGCACCCCCAGGGCGTAGCACCAGATGTTGGCAATGGCATAACCCAGCCAGGTGCCGCCCAGTGCGCCGCTCGCGCTCTTGCCGTGTCGGGCGTAATCCGCTACCAGCGGAAGCCATGAGACCGGCATGGCAATCACCAGGTCCAGTGCCTGGAAGGTATTCATGCTCCCGTCCCCGGCGCGCTGCCATAGGGTGTGCAGTCCCTGGGCGTCGAGCTTCAGGGCAAATTGTGCGGAGAGCCACAGCAGGGACAGGATGACCAGCGGCAGCCCCACGCGGCTGACAATGCGTCGTACCAGCGTCACCATGGATCCCCGCAGCAGCGCCATGACGATCAGGCCCCACAGCAGGGTGGGCAGGATCAGGCCCGGATCCATGCCGAAGGCCCGGCGGCTGATGGCGCGTGTCCCGTCGCGCATCACGACCAGTTCAAAGGTAGCCCAGCCGACCAGTTGGATGACGTTGAGCAGGACCGGCAGGTGGGCGAATCGCCGCCCGTAGACCGCGTGGATCAGCCCGGCGCTCGACAACCCGCTTTCGCATCCGATGCGGGCGACCCAGGCGAGCAGTCCGGCTCCGACGATGGACCCTGCGACGACGGCCCATAGCGCCTCGCGCGTGCCCAGTGCCGGTACCAGGTAGGCGCCGACCTGCATGACGAGCAGGCCCACACCAAGGCTGAACCAGAGGGACATGTGTTCGCGCCAGCCAAAGACGCGCTCGGCGGCCGGGATGGTGTCGGATGATGGAATTGAAGCGGACGGACTCATGGTGCGCCTGTCGGAAAAGCCAGGAAGCAGGCGCGCGGCGACGGCAAGCGTCGCCATGGCGAGCTGCTTTCCTGCGCGAGGATGATCTCAATCAGGTTCGAAGGGACTGTCTCAGCCGCGCGAGCGGCACCCCTAGCGATGCTCGTATGGTAAATCTTCGGTGATTTTAGGAGTGTCTCCGCACTGCGGCAAGCGCGGCAAGCACGTTGTGGCATGGACGCGCCACGTCGGCGCATTGCGCCCGGCGCAAGGCCGGACGTCTGGCCGCGGACATGTCACAGCGTCGGCCAGGTGCGGAGCCGGTCCAGCAGTTCGTCTTCCAGAGCTGAGCAGAATCCGGGGCGGCGGGAGTCGGGCAGCCAGTGGTCCAGCGACGCTACGCTTTCCGGCTGGTAGTGCCGGCCCGAGCCCAGGGCCGCCTCGAGTTGGTTGGCCCGCGCGGTGGCCTCGTCAGTATCGCACTGGGCGAGCACCATCGCATGCACGATCGCGACCTGATGCGTGAAGTCGTGGCCTGGGATGTGACGCCACAATTGTGCCGTGCCCACGACCTTGCGGGCCGGAGAGCCGGCGGCCAGGTTGTAGCGGCCGTCGCAAAACGAACCCTCCACGGCCTGAGCGCGCGCTTCGATTCCGAAAGTGAGCAGGCTGATCTGGAGCAGGGCGCAGAGATGCCGGTAGAAGGCGTCGGCATGATCCATCGGGCGACCGGTGAAGCGCTGAGCGAGGCTGATGTTCAGAATGCCGGTTCCTTGGGGAACGATGCCGCCGCCCGACTGGCGCACGTGGACGGGCCAGCCCTGGCCGGCCAGCTCGGACCGGATGGCGTCGAAGCCGGGGTGCGCTGCATAGGTGCGTGGCACGACCAGCCCTTGTGGCGCTTGCCACATGCAGGCGGCGGCGCCGTCGACGGCCAGCGGCAGCAGCTTCTCATCGGCCAGCGGGCCACGTGCCGGGCCGGCGGGGGATTCAACGACGCGGTAGGAGCAGGACTCTGCAGTCACCATCGCCGCATCAGGAAAGCTGTGTGGCGGCGAACGTTTCTTCGTCCATGAACAGGTAGCGGATCGCGTCGATCAGCCCGATCACGGCGGCGAGCGGCAGGAAGATCCAGGCGATCACCAGCAGCACGACGCCCCAGCCGACCTGGCCCAGATAGAATCGGTGTACCCCGAGCCAGCCGAGGAACAGCGCCAGGATGATCGCTATCCGGCGCTGCGTGGCCGGGTGGCCGAGCGCGCCGCGTCGCGAGCGCAGCACCCAGAGACTGGCCGGGACGGTGAGCGCGATGGCGAGCAGGACCTTGCCGGTGTGCGCACGCAGATAGTTCCCCACCACGGCGAACAGGTCGCTGAAATTGCGAATCAGGACGCCGGTGAGGGTGGAGATCCAGGCGAAGATGTCGTGAAAGACGGCTTCGCCGAACGTCAGGGCCAGCAAGATGGCGACGAAGATCGCGACGATCAGGATCAGGTTTTTCAGCATGGTGTCCCGTGGCACGCGAGGCGGACGATGACTGTGGGTGACTCCATTCTATAAGGAACGGTGATGCTTTAGCGGGTGCAGGCCTGCCGTATGGCGTGATCCCAGGCGGCCAGTCGGTCGGCAGCCTCGTCGTGCGGCATGACCGGATCGAACTGGCGCTCCACCTGCCAGAGCGATTCCAGCTCCTGGGTGTCCGCATAGACGCCCGCGTGCAGGCCGGCCAGGAAGGCGGCGCCCAAGGCGGTCGTTTCCACCATGGTGGGACGCAGCACGGGAATGCCCAGCAGGTCCGCCTGGAACTGCATGAGCAGATCGTTGACGCAGGCGCCGCCATCCACGCGCAAGGCTTCCAGCGGCGCTGCGTCCGTGGCCTGGGCGTCCCGGCTCATGGCCTGCAGCATTGCGGCACTCTGGTAGGCGATGCTCTCCAGCGCCGCACGAGCAATGTGCGCCATGGTGGTGCCCCGCGTCAGCCCCGTGATGGTGCCGCGGGCCTCGGCGTCCCACCATGGCGCGCCCAGCCCAGTGAACGCGGGGACAAACGTCACGCCGCCCGCGTCCGGGACACTGCGGGCCAGCGC
Organism: Castellaniella sp.; assembly: GCA_035572875.1. Lineage (GTDB taxonomy): Bacteria > Pseudomonadota > Gammaproteobacteria > Burkholderiales > Burkholderiaceae_B > Castellaniella. The sequence continues at coordinate 3,382 of DATNAI010000111.1, forward strand.
CTCGATGTCGCTGCTGTGCACGAAGGCGCGCAGGCCGTCGCGCAGCCATTGGACGACGGCGCCGCCGACGAATACGCTGCCTTCGAGGGCGAAGGCGGGCTGATGGTCGATCTGGGCGGCGCTGGTGGTCACCAGACCGTTGGCCGAGGTCTGGAAATGCCCGCCGGTGTGCATCAGCATGAAGCAGCCCGTGCCGTAGGTGTTCTTCGCCATGCCGGGGTGGAAGCAGGCCTGGCCGAACAGCGCGCTTTGCTGGTCGCCCGCCACGCCTGAGATCGGAATTTCGCGGCCGGCCACGTCGGTATGGGTGTGCCCGAAGTCGGCCGACGAGGGAAGAATGGCCGGCATCATGGCGGCCGGGATCTGCAGTCGGTCCAGCAGTTCCGTGTCCCAGGCGTTGCGGTGGATGTCCATGAGCATGGTGCGGGCGGCGTTGCTGACATCCGTCAGGTGGCGTTGGCCGCCCGTCAACTGCCAGATGAGCCAGGAGTCCACAGTTCCGAACAGCAGCTCGCCGGCTTCAGCGCGCGCGCGAGCGCCCGCCACGTGGTCGAGAATCCATTTGAGCTTCGTGGCTGAAAAGTATGCGTCGACGCGCAGTCCGGTCCTGGCCTGAATCATGGGTTCCATCCCCTGTTCGCGCAGTGCCGCACAGGTGGGCTCGGCGCGTCGATCCTGCCAGACGATGGCGGGGTGGATGGGTTCCCCCGTGTGGCGATCCCAGACGATCGTGGTCTCACGCTGGTTGGTGATTCCGATCGCTGCTATTTCCGATGCCGCGATCCGCGCTCGCCCCAGCGCTTCGCGCAGGGTGTCTTGCTGGCTGCGCCATATTTCCATCGGATCGTGCTCTACCCAGCCCGGCTGCGGGTAATGCTGGGTGAGCTCGCGCTGCGCTAGCCCCACGATGCGGCCCTGGCGGTCGAAGACGATGCTGCGGGTGCTGGATGTTCCCTGGTCCAAGGCAAGCAGGTAACTCATGGCCACTCCTTTGAGCGTTGTAAGCGAATAGAATGCCGGAAAACCGCCCGAAGCGGGCATGAAAAGATTGCTGCAAAATGAACCGCATGGTCTTGCCCCCCCTCCGCACTGATCGCGCGCGGCTGCTTGCCGACCTGCGCGCGCTGCGCGAGGTGGACGTCGTCGTCATCGGCGGCGGAGCCACGGGCCTGGGCGTGGCGCTGGACGCCCGCCTGCGCGGGCTGTCAGTGCTGTTGCTGGAATCGTGCGACTTCGCCGCAGGGACCTCGTCGCGCGCCACCAAGCTGGTTCACGGCGGGGTGCGCTATCTGGCGCAGGGCAATATCGGGCTGGTGCGCGAAGCCCTGCACGAACGACAGGCGCTGCTGAACAACGCTCCGCACCTGGCGCAGCCCTTGGCGTTCGTGATGCCGGCCTACCGGTTCTGGGAAGTCCCGTTCTATGGGATGGGCCTGAAGGCCTATGACGCCCTGGCGGGCGCGGCCAGCCTGGGGCGCACCCAATGGCTGGGACCGGCCGGCGTGAAAACTCATTTGCCCGGCCTGAACGCGCATGGTCTGTTTGGCGGTGTGCGCTACTGGGACGGCCAGTTCGACGATGCTCGCCTGGCGCTTGCGCTGGCGCGTACGGCGGCGGCGCAGGGTGCCTTGCTGCTCAATTACTGCCCGGTGACGGAAGTCGTGCATGAGACGGGCCGCGTCTGCGGCGTGCGATGGCGGGATGCGCTGGAACCTGCATCCGAGGGGGGCGAGGTGCGTGCGCGTTGCGTCATCAATGCGGCGGGGGTATGGGTGGATGAGGTGCGCCAGATGGACGATGCGGCTGCCGGCCGCGTCACGGTGCCCATGGTCGCCCCCAGCCAGGGCGTGCATTTGGTCGTGGACCGGTCCTTTCTCCCGTCTGGGGAAGCGCTGCTGGTTCCTCACACGCGCGATGGCAGGGTGCTGTTCGCGGTGCCGTGGCAGGGGCATGTCCTTCTGGGCACCACCGACACCCCACGACACGCCGTGGCTCGCGAGCCACAGGCGCTCCCGGAAGAAGTCGCCTTCATCCTCCGCGAGGCCGGCCATGTCCTCGCGAAGGCCCCCCGGGCTGGAGACGTCCTGAGCATCTGGGTAGGCTTGCGCCCGTTGGTGCGGCCGTCCAACGAAGAGGGCGAGGACACCAAGTCCATCAGCCGCGAGCACACGGTCCGAGTCAGTCCCGCCGGGCTGGTCACGGTGACGGGCGGAAAGTGGACGACGTATCGGGCGATGGCCGAGGACGTGCTGCGGCGCTGTGTCCAGGCGCGCCTGCTCGATGCGCTGCCCGCTTCGCGCACTGCACACTTTCCGTTGGTGGGAGCTCCCGCGCCCGGTCAGGCCAGCACCCCCATGACGGCGCCCCCGGGCCTGCACCTGTATGGCAGCGAAGCGGACGTGGTCGGCGGGCTGCCGGGAGCCGAACAGGAACTCGCGCTCGGGCTGACCGCCGCGATGGTGCGTTTCGCTGTCCGGTACGAATATGCGCGCACGGTGGAAGACATACTGGCCCGGCGACACCGTATGCTCTTTCTGAATGCGGCGATGGCCGCCCGTCAAGCGCCGGCTGTGGCGGGAATCTTACGCGAAGAAATAGCCGCCGATGGGCGCCTGGCCGACTTCCTGGAGCTGGCCCGGCACTACGGCAGCGTTCCTGTTCCCCTGGTTTCCTAGGCGGAATTCCGCCGTCATTGGCCTGTGTCAGGGATCCTCATCCATGTAAGTTACCTATGGTTTCAATAATTTCTATATTCGTGTCTCAGGTAACAACGAAAAACAACGACTTAGGCGATATACTCACCCTGTCCATGTCAAATTTGCATGAAAATGTATTTTCGATGACCGGATCTAAATAATGTTGCAGCCTTAAATGTGACAAATGCATTCAGATTGCTGTTAGGAAATTGAAGTATGGCAATCCGGTGTTGTCCTGGCCCGGTACAAGTTCGCACTAGAGGAAGCCCATGTCCACCCTTGATTCTGCGCTGTTGAATGATATTCGCGAGGTCAATCTCTCCTACTTGATGCTTGCACAGCGCCTGTTGCGCGAAAATCTTCCGGCCGGCATGTTCAGGCTGGGCTTCAATGCGGATGTGGCGGACATTGTCTTGAACCTTTCGCCGGCACAGATCGTGAAGCTGGCCAGCTCCAATTCGGTATTGTGCGCGTTCCGGTTGAACGACGCCCAGTTGCTCGCATCACTGACGCACGAAGTGCTGGGCGGCGTGTTGCAACAGGCTCACTCCACCATCCTCATGGCCCAGCGCGAGCCCGTCAGCGCCTGATCGAGATGGCCTCCAAAAGCGTTGCACGAGAGGCCGACGATATTCTGTTGGCCACCGACATGATCCGCCTGGGCGCCCGCTTGCAGGTGCTGCAGGCTGAGACCTCCCTGAGCTACGATCGCCTGGCGCGCCTTTACCGCGAGATCAAGGGCGCCTCTCCCCCAAAGGGCATGCTGCCGTTTTCGGTCGACTGGTTCATGACCTGGCTCCCCAATATCCACTCCAGCCTGTTCTTCAACATCTACCGTTACATGGACGCGTTCACGCCGGCGAAGAAGTCGCAGGCGCTGGTGGAAGCCTATCGGCTCTATCTGGAGCAGTCCTCGGTGGGCCTGCCTGCGGGCGAATCCCCTGAGGAGCCGGTGCTGAGCTTCACCCGCGCATGGATGCTGGTGCGCTTTTTCGATAGTGGCCTGGTCCAGCTTTCGGCCTGCCAGCAGTGTGGTGGCCACTTCGTGGCCCACGCTCACGACCCCGAAGCCGGTTTCATCTGCGCCATCTGCAAGCCGCCACCACGGGCGGGCAAGACCCGGGCCCGGCGCAAGACGGCCGGCCGAATGCTCGCATAGCGGGTCCAGAGGACGGATCTGTGGACAAAAAGCCCTGTTGAGCCCTGCTTTTGAATGAAGCGGGACGGGCGATGATGGGCGATATTCGGATAATTGGGGCGGGCGCGTGTTTATCATTCTGGGGTATCTGGTCGTCGCTGTTTCGGTGATCGTCAGCTTCACGGCGGTCGGTGGACATCTGGGCGCCTTGTACCAGCCGTTCGAGTTCCTGCTGATCGGCGGGGCGGCTGTTGGCGCCTATATCGGCGGCAGCAACGGCGCGTCCATCCGGCTGCTGTTCCAGGCGTTCCCCAAGGCAATCAAGCGCAGTCCCTACGGAAAGCCACTGTACATGGAGATGCTGGCGCTCATGTACACACTGCTGAACAAGTCTCGCAGGGACGGCCTGATGTCCATCGAGTCCGACATCGAAGACCCGGCCTCCAGCGCCATTTTCAGCCAGTTCCCCCAGGTTCAGAGAGACGCCAAACTCATGGAGTTCCTGACTGATTATCTGCGCATCATGATCAGCGGCAACATGAATTCATTCGAGATCGAGACCTTGATGGACCAGGAGATCGAGGCCTTGCACAACGAGCACAATACCCCGATCAATGCCGTGCGCGCGGTGGCGGATGGATTGCCGGCATTCGGTATCGTCGCCGCCGTCCTCGGGGTGGTGAAGGCTCTGTCGGCTGTGGATCAGCCTCCCGCGGTTCTGGCGCACCTGATCTCCGAGGCCATGGTGGGGACCTTCCTGGGCATTCTGCTGTCATACGGTTTCGTGGCGCCCTTTGCCTCCGCCGTGGAACGGCAATCCGTGGCGGCCATCAAGGTCCTGGAATGCATCAAGGTCACGCTGCTGGCCAGCATGAACGGCTACCCCCCTCCGCTGGCGGTGGAGTTTGGCCGCAAGGTCCTGTTTTCGTCCGTGCGCCCGTCGTTCTCCGAACTCGAGGACCACGTGCGGCAGACGAAGAACGCGGCCAAGGTCTGAGGAACCGCAGCCATGGCCAAGCAAGAACACGGCCGAATTGTCGTCCGACGCAAGCGTGCCTATGGTGAAGCGCACCACGGTGGGAGCTGGAAGATCGCCTACGCCGACTTCATGACTGCCATGATGACGTTCTTCCTGGTCATGTGGCTGCTGCTGCTCGTGCCCAAGAAGAATCTGGAGGGCATTGCGCAGTATTTCCGGATGCCGCTGGCGACGGCCATCACGGGCGGCCCCAAGCTGGACAACAGCAAGTCTCAGATTCCAGGTGGCGATCCCAGCGTCATTCCCAACCCGTACCCGACGCCAGCACCCAGCAATCAGGATGCCGATCCCGCCGATCAGCAGGATCTTGAGAACCTGGAAGACCTGAAGTCCGGGCTCGAGAACCTGATCGAAAACAACCCGGTGCTGAAGCAGTTCCGGCCGCAGCTCCTGCTGGACATGACCCCGGACGGGCTGCGCATCCAGATTCTCGATCAGCAGAGCCGTCCCATGTTCGCGACGGGCAGCGCGGTGGTTCAGTCCTACATGCGCGACATTTTGCGTGAGCTGGCGCCGCTCATCAACAGACTGCCCAATTCCATCACGATTTCGGGGCATACGGATGCCACCCGGTATGCCATGGGGGACCGTCGCTACAGCAATTGGGAGCTTTCCGCGGACCGGGCCAATGCCGCGCGGCGTGAATTGGTGGCCGGCGGCCTGGTCGAACACAAGGTCAAGCGAATCCTGGGATTGGGCGACACGGTGGACCTGATCAAGGATGATCCGCTGGCGGCCGTCAACCGGCGCATCAGCATTCTGGTGCTGAATCGCCGGGCCGAGCGGCGCATCGACGCGCAGAACGCCGCGGGCGAGGGCATCGATATCCGCCGGCGGCTGGAGCAGCTTGGCAACCCTTCGCCGGACCAGCCGCCATCGCCGGCTGACACGACGGGTGCTCCGGCGGGTGCGGCAGCCGCCAAGGGAGCAGCCACATCCCCGGTTCCAGTCGCGCCTTCCGGGTCGGCGGCTCCGGCCGCTCGGGGTGCGGCCACGCTGCCGATTTCTACGGTGCCTTCTGCGTCAGCGGCTCCAGCCGCCGCGCATCGGCCGGCGGGCACACCGTCGGCGCCGGGCAAGGCTGCGGCGGCTTCTCCAGCCAGGCCTGCGGGCCCATCGGCTCAATAAGGTTGAGGACTGATATGAGTGCAGGTGTGGATCTGAGTGAGTTTTTCGATACGTTCTTCGACGAAGCCGACGAGCTGCTCACCAACATGGAGCAACAGCTCATGGATCTGGATCTGGATCATCCCGATCCGGACCATCTGAATGCCATCTTCCGGGCGGCGCACTCCATCAAGGGGGGAGCAGGAACCTTCGGCTGTTTCGAAGAACTGGCGAAGACCACCCATCTGCTCGAGAACCTGCTCGACCTGATCCGGCACGAAGAACTGGCGTTGCGCCGCGACATGATTGACTTATTTCTGGAAACCAAGGACGTGCTGACCGACCAGGTTGCCGCTTATCGCGGTTCCGACAGACCGGATCAAGAGGCCTATGAGCGCATTTGTGCGCAGCTCCGCCAACTGGCGGAGGAGCACCAGAATGGTGGTCCGGCCGCTGCTGTTCAGGCTACTGCCAATTCCTCCGCGCCTGCAGCCCCAGTAGTTCCAGCCGCCGCGCCCGTCCATGCCCCTGCGGCCGCCGCGGCCGCATCGGCGGCGGACGCCTGCGTCTGCGTGCGTATCGTACGGATCCAGGACAAGGACGTGGAGCCGTTGTGCAACGAGATGGCACTGATGGGCGAGATCCTGCATCGCGAGCATCAGGACGGCAACCTGGCGTTGTGGCTGAAGACCACCACCGGCGCGGACGACCTGGAGGCCGTGTGCTGCTTCATCGTGAATGCGGATCAGGTAAAGGTCAGCCATGAGCCGTTGCCGTCCGGCCCGGCGGCCACGCCGGCGTCCTCTGTGGCGGCGATTCCCGCACCAGCCGCTCCTGTGACAGCCGCTCCTGTGGCGCCGCAGGTTCCTGCGACAACGATCAGCGCCGGGCCCAGTGTGCAACCCGAATCCCCCGAGATTCCAGTCCTCGCCGATGCGCCTCATGGGCCCTCCGGGGCCAACACCCACGAGGCCGAGCATCGGAAGGCGGCCAAGCACAAGGAAAGCGGCACCATCCGCGTCGGCGTGGAGAAGGTCGACCAGATCATCAATCTGGTGGGCGAACTCGTCATCACCCAGGCGATGCTCGTGCAGACTTCGCAGTCGCTGGACCCCGTGCTGCACGACCGCCTTCTCAATGGCATCGAGCAACTGGAACGCAATGCGCGCGACCTCCAGGAATGCGTGATGTCGATTCGGATGATGCCCATGGACTATGTGTTCAGCCGCTTTCCGCGCGTCGTGCGCGAGAATGCCAGCCGTCTGGGCAAGCGTATCCGGCTGGTCACCAGGGGGCAGGCGACCGAACTCGACAAGAGTCTCATCGAACGCATCATCGATCCGCTGACGCACCTGGTGCGCAACAGCCTGGACCACGGCATCGAAGCACCCGAGGTGCGCGCCGCCGCCGGGAAGGACCCGGAGGGCACGCTGACCCTGTCCGCTCAGCACAATGGCGGACAGATCATCATTGAAGTCGACGACGACGGCGCCGGCCTGAATCGCGAAAAGATCCTGAAGAAGGCCAAGGAGACCGGTTTCGCGGTGTCGGACACGACGCCCGACGAGGAGCTCTGGCAGCTGATCTTTGCGCCGGGGTTCTCGACGGCTGACAAGATCACGGACATTTCGGGACGCGGAGTCGGCATGGACGTCGTGCGCCGCAACATCCAGAGCATGGGGGGACATATTCAGCTCTCTTCGCGCAAGGGAGAAGGGACCACCACCCGCATCGTGTTGCCGCTCACCCTGGCCATCCTGGACGGCATGTCGGTGAAGGTCGGCGAAGAGACCTTCATCCTCCCGCTGAGCCATGTCATGGAGTCCATGCAGCCCACTCCGGAACAGATTCATCGCATTTCGGATTCGGAGCAGATGCTGCACGTGCGAGGCGAATATCTGCCGATTGTGGTCTTGCATGATACTTTCGGCGTCCGCGGCGCCGAAACCGATCTCACGCGGGCCATTGCCGTCATCCTCCAGGCCGAGGACGTCCGGTTTGCCCTGATCGTCGATCATCTGATCGGGCAGCACCAGGTAGTCGTCAAGAACCTGGAGACCAATTATCGCAAGGTCCCCGGCATATCCGCAGCCACCATTCTGGGCGATGGAAGCGTGGCCTTGATCGTGGACGTGTTTGCGTTGCGCCGGACCACCACACAGCGGATGGGCGCGGCCGCCTGAAGTCTTGAATCCCCGTTTTTCGGAGCCTCCATGAACATTACCGACACTAAAGCGGACCAGGTCGAAACCCAGGGCCGCGAATTCCTGATCTTTACGCTGGCCAGCCAGGAGTATGGGATCGACATCCTGAAGGTTCAGGAGATCCGCGGCTATGACAGCCAGTCAGTCACCCGGATTGCCAATGTGCCGTCGTTCATCAAGGGCGTCACCAATCTGCGCGGCGTCATCGTCCCCATCGTCGACCTGCGCATGAAATTCAACATGGAGAACGTGGAGTACACGCCTCAGACCGTGGTGGTGATCCTGAATGTCCGGTCACGCGTGATGGGCGTGGTGGTGGATGGCGTGTCCGACGTGCTGATCCTGCAGTCCTCCCAGATCAGCGCACCGCCTCAGTTCGGCTCTGCGTTCTCGACGGAGCATCTGACCGGAATCGGGACAGTGGGCGATCGGATGCTGATCCTGGTGGATATCGAAAAATTGATGACCAGTGACGAAATGGCGCTGGTCGAGAGTGCGGCGGTTTGATGTCCGGCAGCACTCTCGACCGGTGCCCTCCGGGCGTGGTGCCGCCCGCGTATTGCGCCTCGTATTGTCACTGAGTCCGCAGCCCGATCGGATTTGTCACGATGCTTCAAGAGTCTCCTATCGCCTCGTATTTCGCGCAGCCCGCGTTGCCGAAAGTGGACCCTGCCGACCTGGCACGCGCCGTGCAGATCCTTCACCGGCGCACGGGGATCGTGCTGGGCGACCATAAGCGCGACATGGCGGCACGGACGCTGGGGCTGCGTACGCATCACGCGGGGCAGCCGTCGGTGCGCACGTACCTGGATTTTCTGGAGCAGAATCCGCAGGCTGAGGAGTGGGACCGGTTCGTGAGCGCCTTCACGATCAACCATACGGCGTTTTTTCGTGAACGGCATCATTTCCGGATCTTGAAGGACTTTGTGCAGAAGCGCGCGAAACCTCTCTCAGTCTGGTGTTGCGCGTCCTCGACGGGGGAAGAGCCCTACACGCTGGCGATGACGCTGCACGACGCTTGTGGCCAGTCGGGAGCGGACATTTCGGTTCTGGCCACCGACATTGACGCCCAGGTAATCGCCCAGGCCCGCAAAGGCATCTATACCCTGGACCGCGTAAAGCCTGTGCCGCCCGAATTCCTGCGCCGGTACTTCCAGCGCGGGACGGGCCGCCAGGCTGGCATGGCGCGAATCAAGCCGGCGATCCGCCAGCTCGTGACCTTCCAGGAATTGAATCTGGTGTCGCCGAGCTGGCTGATCAGCCAGAAGTTTGACGCGATCTTTTGCCGCAACACGATGATTTACTTCGACAAGGCCACCCAGGCAAAGATCCTGGAGCGTTTCGTGCCGTTGCTCAAGTCCGGAGGCCTGTTGTTTGCCGGCCATTCGGAAAATTTCACCTATTTGACCAAGGCCCTGCATTTGCAAGGGCACACCGTTTATTCCGTGAGTTGAGGCCGGAGCGCCGAGAAAATGGCAGCGATCAAAAAAATCCGCGTGCTGTGTGTGGACGATTCCGCGCTGGTACGCAGTCTCATGACGGAGATCATCAACAATGAGCCGGATCTGGAGGTCGTGGCGACGGCACCCGATCCCATCATTGCGCGCGAACTCATCAAACAGCACAATCCGGACGTGCTGACGCTGGACGTGGAAATGCCGCGCATGGACGGGCTGGATTTTCTGGAACGCCTGATGCGGCTGCGGCCCATGCCGGTCGTGATGGTGTCGTCCCTGACCGAGCGCAACTCCGAAATCACGCTTCGGGCGCTCGAACTGGGGGCGGTGGATTTCGTCACCAAGCCGAAACTGGGCTTGCGCGACGGCCTGATGGAATATGGCGACATGATCGCCGACAAGATCCGTGCGGCGGCCCACGCTCGGCTGCGGCCGTACGTGGCCCATGCGCCAGAGGCTCGCGCCCGGCCTCGGCTCCTGGGCAACTTTTCCACGACGGAAAAGCTCATCATGATCGGTTCTTCGACCGGCGGGACGGAGGCCATCCGGCATGTCCTCGAACCCTTGCCCGCCAATAGTCCCGCCATTATGATCACGCAGCACATGCCTGCGGGGTTCACGCGCTCGTTCGTGCAGCGTCTGGACGGCTTGTGTGCCGTCCAGGTGCATGAAGCCGAGGACGGTCAGCGCGTGCTCCCGGGCCATGTGTACTTGGCGCCCGGCGGCATTGCACACATGAAGCTGGCCCGTTCCGGTGCGAACTATGTCGTCAGGCTGGAATTCACGGATCCCGTCAATCGGCATCGGCCTTCCGTGGACGTGCTGTTCCATTCGGCCGCCCGGGTGGCGGGCCGCAATGCCATCGGGGCCATTCTCACGGGCATGGGCAGGGATGGCGCACAGGGCCTGCTCGCCATGCGTCAGGCCGGGGCCCGCACCTTCGCCCAGGACGAAGAAAGCTGTGTGGTCTTCGGCATGCCCCGCGAAGCGTTGCTGATCGGCGCGGCCGAGGAAGCCGTGGCGCTGGATGACCTGAGCGAAAAGTTATTGCAAAGTGCGGGTGCCTACGGGCACCGTGTATGAACATCCGGGTGCGGCCGCGGCCGTCACCCAGTATTTAAATTCTAGGGAGAGCGATCCGTGGTACAGAAAACGATGAAGATTCTGATCGTCGATGATTTTCCGACCATGCGTCGGATCATCAAGAACCTGCTGAAGGACTTGGGATACGAAAATGTGGACGAGGCCGAAGACGGGGTGATGGGACTGGAGAAGCTGCGAAACGGCAGCTTCGAGTTTGTGGTATCGGACTGGAACATGCCCAACATGGACGGCCACACGCTGGTCTGCAAGGTCCGCGAAAAGGACAAGACCACCCCGATCATCATGTGCACGACCGAAGCGGAAAAAA
>DATNAI010000112.1:0-3105 GCA_035572875.1 Castellaniella sp.
CGTGATGCCCCGGGACAGGGTCCACCCGCGCCGGCCGTCATGACGAGGCGGACGGCGCTCAGGCTGACGGCTGGCCTTGGACTCGCCATTTCACGCTGCGGCGTGTCCCCGCCTGGTGCTGCGGCCGTCGCGTCCCCTGCCGCCGACTATGTGCAGCTTGGCCCGTTGGCCAGCGTCCGTGTCGTGCTGACGTCGAACCAGCATGCGACGGGTTTCCGCGTCAGCGGCGTCGGGGCCGGCCGGGACCTGGTGTTGCCACCGACAAGCATCGCGAAAGTGTTGCTGCCGCGGGGCGGCGTGACCATCGTCGGCAGCACGCCGTGTTTCCCGGACATCGTGCAGCACGTCCAGACCGATCAGGGTTACCAGGGCAGCGATATACAATTCTATTTCAGCAACCTCGATCGACGGGCGTCATGCATTGACGACCAAACCCCGGGCTTCCCCCGGGCCCACGAAATGCCGCGGGGGACGGATGGTCAGCGGCTCGCCTGGGTGGTCACGAACAGCGCATACGGTCCCGGCTGGCCGACGTTGTTCTTCGTCGACAGCGATCGGAAGGCAATGGCCGCCACGCTTCGCCGTGCCGGATATCAGACTTTGATTTCCTCCGACCTGCGGCTTGACCAGCTCAAGGCGGACTGGGCGAGTTTCCGGCACCAGGTGAGCCGCCAGGCCTGGCGCTCGGTCATCGTGTATTTTTCGGGACATGGCGTGGCGGTGGGCATATCGAACTTTTTTGTTCCCACGAATGCCCCCGGAGCCGGCTACGGACCGGCGGACTTGTTCGCGGTTTCCGAGGTCGTCCAGGCGCTGGCGCCGGTATCGGCATCGGACAGCTGCGTGACCGTATTGGTCGACGCCTGCCGGGCGCAATCCGGCAAGGCGGGTAGCGCGCTCGTCGCCGAACCGGCAGGTGCGGTGCTGGTCAATCATTCGGCCTCCCCAGGGGCGACGTCCTTCGATGATGACTACGGAATGTCCGCCTGGACCGAGCGCTTCGTAACGGTCGCGGATACCTTCCCCGACGCTCCTGTCGATCAGATTCTCGAATATGCCAACCGCTATACCAGTTGGCAGTCGGAAGCGTCGCGGCGCGTCCAGAACCCTGTGCTCTATGGCCGTCCGCGTGGCCAGACCTGCGCATTCGGCGATCAGGCGGCACCCCGCCGGAGGGGCGCGTTGCCGCCTGTACAAGTTTCCTATAAGTAACAATATGGTGATCGGGTGCGCCGGAGGATGAGGTTGTGATGCCACCATTCAGACATGTGCCGGCCTCAACGTCCCTTATCCGTTGGCCGATCGGCTTGCTTGCCGCGACGGGTGCGGCCGGACCCGCGGCTGCTCAGAACGACACGGGGCCGTTCACCGTCTCGGCCCTGTCGAGCTGGCAGCCGCAACATTACATGGTTGCTGCCTTTTGCGGGCTTGGTCTCGTGATCATCGTGCTAGAGTTCATTCTGTTCTTCCGGTCCAGGGACCGGTTTTCGGCGTATGACGTCACGCGCACGTTTTCCACCACCCTGATCCTGATCGCCGTCGTTGCGTTGCTGGGCGTCGGCTACAACCAGACGCAGGTGCAGCCGGCGCTCGGCCTGTTCGGAACGGCGCTAGGATATCTGTTGGGCCGCGGCGAGGCGTTCGCCGCGGCGCGCGACGAAACCAGGCGTCGCCCGGCTGACGACACGACAAGACCGGAACGCTGACGCGGAGGGGAACGCAACGATGCGGAACCACACTTCATGGCTGCGCTGCTGGGTCCTTCTGGGCTGCGCCCTGCCAATCGCCGACCTGCACGCCCAGGACATTGTGGCACAGCCCATCCCCAAGATGCCGGGCGCGCAAGTCCCGGGCGGTGGCGTCCAGGTCAACGTCTACAATTTCACCCAGCGGCTGCAACGGCTGCGAGTTCGAGCGCCAGGCGGAAATCCTTTCGTGCTCGGGTTGCCTCCGAACGGCGGCCAGACAATTCGGTGCGCGGCTTGCCCGGACGATATCGAAGCCGCACTGGCCGATGAACCTTCGACCGAAATGTTCCTCACGCCAGGCATCGAGTATGAAATCCGGCAGGCCGGCAGCCAGGGCCACTTCCTGCTCCAGGAGCGGGGCGCCAGCACCAGGCCACGATGACCGGGCGGTGTGGGATTGGGGTATTGGAAGTCAGCTCCGTCCGTGGCCGCACGCCAGGTCTTCCGCTCCGCGACCGGCGGGACCATATTCCCGGTCATGTACTCTCAGGCCCTCAACCAGTCCGCCCCCGCCGTGGCCGATGACAGCCCCGAGGCCGCCCGCTTCCAGGCCCGCATCGACGCGGAGGACCGCATCGAGCCGAACGACTGGATGCCCGATGCCTACCGTCGCACCCTGATCCGCCAGATCAGCCAGCACGCCCATTCGGAAATCGTCGGCATGCTGCCCGAAGGCAACTGGATCACCCGCGCCCCGTCCCTGCGCCGCAAGGCCGCCCTGCTGGCCAAGGTGCAGGACGAGGGCGGGCACGGCCTGTACCTCTACGCCGCCGCGGAAACCCTGGGTGTCACGCGCGAGGACCTGGTGGACCAGCTGCTGTCCGGCCGCGCCAAATACAGCTCCATCTTCAACTACCCGACCCTGACCTGGGCCGATATCGGCGCCATCGGCTGGCTGGTGGATGGCGCGGCGATCATGAACCAGATCCCGCTCTGCCGCTGCTCCTACGGCCCCTATGCCCGCGCCATGATCCGGGTGTGCAAGGAGGAGTCGTTTCACCAGCGCCAGGGCTATGAGATCATGCTCACGCTCTGCCGCGGCACGGCGGAGCAGAAGGCGATGGCGCAGGACGCCCTGGACCGCTGGTGGTGGCCGTGCCTGATGATGTTCGGGCCGCCGGACAGCGCCTCGCAGCACTCCGACACGTCGATGCGGTGGAAGATCAAGCGCTTCACCAATGACAGCCTGCGGCAGAAATTCGTCGATGCGACCGTGCCGCAGGGGCATTACCTGGGGTTGACCTTCCCCGATCCGGATCTGCATTTCGACGAGGCGGGCGGTCACTGGCGGTTCGGCGCAATCGACTGGGAAGAGTTCAAGCAGGTGCTCGCTGGTAACGGTCCTTGCAATCGCGAC
>DATNAI010000113.1:0-8994 GCA_035572875.1 Castellaniella sp.
CGCCGACTATATCGCCGCGCGCGCCCGCTTCTATGACGTTCATCTGGATCTGGAGGACAGCTACCGGCAGCTCGTACGCCACCAGGCCGCGATGACGGACGCCCACCAGGCTGCGCGTGACATGGTACTGCGGGAGCTGCCGCGCGGTACGCGATCGCGCGGCGACCGCCTGCGCCAGGGGCTGTTGAATCTGTTCGTGGACATGGTGGGCCTGCTCGACAGCATGGTGGCCACCCACACCGACTACGCCACGCTGCGCCGCGCGCTGCCCGAGAGCGATTTCCTGCTGTTCGCACGCGACGCCATGATCAAGCTGGCCAACAACATCGGGGGGCTTGCGCTGAACGTCGCGCGCAACCGGAACACCCGTGTGCGCAACAGCGTCAAAGCCGAGCTCAGGGCCATGGAGTTCGAGCTCCAGCAACTGCGCGAATCGGGAATGGCGCAGTCGGATCCCGAGCTGTACGCCCTGCTGCTCCAGGTTCTGCGCAGGCTGCGCAACATGACCAATCGCGTGGACCGCATGGCGGCGCACACCCAGAGCCAAGTGTTGCCGATCGCCGACAACACTCGCGAAAACAAGACGCTCAACCGCTTCCTGACGCGCCAGAAATGGCGCTCGGACATGCTGCTGCGCAATCTGAACATGCAGTCGGTGCACTTTCGCTACGCGCTACGCGTGGCGGTGGCCGCCATGGTGGCCATGGCCATCGGCCTGGCCATGGGTCACGCGCCGGTCGTGCGCACACTGGACCCGGGCATGGCCGGCCACAGCTATTGGATCATCCTGACGGTGCTCATCATCATGAAGCCCGGCTTCGCCTTGACCCGCCAGCGCAACGGCTGGCGGCTGATGGGCACGTTGCTCGGGTGCGGCCTCGCCCTCATCCTGTTCGCCGTGGTGAAGAACCAGGCGGTCTTCCTGCTGATGCTGGTGGTGTGCAGCGTTTTGGGCTATGCGCTGGTCCAGGTCAATTACACCCTCTCGGCACTGGCCAATACGACGCTGGTGCTGCTGGTGTTTCATCTGCTCATCCCGGGATCGAACGCCGTCGTGGGCGAACGCCTGATCGACACGCTGATCGGGAGCGCCCTGGCGCTGGGCTGCAGCTACATCCTGCCGGCCTGGGAACGCCACAATCTGGACGCGCTGGCGCGGGCGCTGCAAACCGCCAACCTGGAGTTCCTGCGCACCGGGCTGGAGTACGTGAGCGCCGAGCGCCGCGCCCGGGCCAGCGGAATCGCATCGCCCGGCGACACGCCGACGGAAGCCCAGGTGAACTGGAGCGTGGCCCGCAAAAACGTACACCTGGCGTTCAGCAACTACACCGCCGCTTTCTACCGCATGATGGACGAGCCCGTGCGCCGGCAGCGCCACGTCCCGGAACTGAATCGGTTGCTGATCCAGCACCACACGCTGGCCTCGCAGATCGCAGCCGTCATCCCGCATCTGGCGCGCATGGATGCCGAGCCCGGCGGGATCGCGCGTGCCATCGAGACCACACAGGACCTGCTTCAGGACCGCGATGCCACGCCGCCCAACGTGATCGAAACCGAAGGGGACCTTGCGAGCATCGCCTATCCGCTGAGACAGATGACCAAGGCTGCCCGAATCATCCGCGAGAACATGAAGGCGCTGGAAACAGCGCCCGCACCGGAGTCTCTGCCGCAGAGCCGCGTGCCGGCGGCCTGAAGCCCTCGACAGGCCGCGAGCGCCGCCCGCGGCCGTGCGCCGATATCAGCAATGCGAGCGCCGGAAGACCAGCCGGTCGGCGGTCGATTCATCGGCTGCATAGCGATATCCGCCGGCATCGAACGCACTCAGATCGGCTGCCGAGTCGATCTGCCGATCGATCACGAACCGCGCCATGAGCCCCCGGGCGCGCTTGGCGTAGAAACTGATGACCTTCCAGGCGCCGTTTTTCTCGTCCTGGAAGACACATTCGACCACCCGCGCCTGCAGGGTCTTCAGAGCCACCGACTTGAAATACTCCTGGGATGCCAGGTTCAGCAACACCCGTTCGCCCGACGCCTGGTCCAGTCTCCGGTTCAGCTCCTGTGCGATACGATCCCCCCAGTACGCATATAGCGTGCTGCCACGCTTCGTGTGCAATGAGGTCCCCATTTCGAGACGGTAGGGCTGGATCAGATCCAGGGGCCGCAACACGCCATACAAGCCGCTCAGAATGGCGAGATGGTCCTGTGCCCACGAAAGCCGGTCGTCCGACAGATCCGGGGCCCGCAGACCGTCATAGACGTCGCCATTGAAGGCCATCGCCGCCTGGCGGGCGTGGCGTGCATCCGGTTTGTCCACCCAGGCCGCATAGCGCTCGGCATTCAGGCGCGCCAGCGCGTCCGACAGATCCATGAGGCGGGACAGGCTGGCGACCGATTGCCGCCGCATGACCCGGACCAGCTCCAGTGTCTGCTCGGGAAATACGGGGTAGGTCTGCAGCGTGGTACGCACCGGCGTGTCATAGTCCAGCTTCTTCGCCGGCGACAGGACCATCAGCATGAGGAAGACTCCGTGAGTTTGGCGACCTGAGCGGCCCACGCAGGTCGAGTACGCCATTAAAGCAGATCAGGCGCGGGTGTGCCGTGCTTGTTTTCCCGGCGAGCGGGCTGCTAATATTGATGCCGCGCTGGAGATGGCATGCCTCCATGAACCGCCCGACCATCGGGCTGATGATGCCTACAACCACCGGAGACGGGTTGTAGGCATTTTTGTGCCGCCCGTGCCCGGAATACCTGCTTCCTCCAACTGACAAAAGGATTCCTGTGCCGACCGCCGTGACTTATTCGCTGATCGCTATCGTTCTGGGTGCGGGCGCTGGCGCCGTACTGCGCTGGTGGCTGGGGCTCACGCTGAATGCCATTCTGCCGACCCTGACGCTGGGCACACTGGCCGCCAACCTGCTGGGCGGCTACATCATCGGGGTCGCGGTCGCCTGGTTCGGCGCCCACCCGGGGTTCTCCCCGCACCTCCGACTGTTCATCATCACGGGCTTCTGCGGCGGCCTGACCACGTTCTCGACCTTCTCGGCCGAACTTGCGTTGCTGCTGCAGGAAGGGCGCTATGGCTGGATGGCCACCTCCATGGCGATCCACGTCGGCGGATCGCTGGCCATGACGCTGCTGGGCATTGCAACCGTGGTGACACTACGCACGGCTCAGGGCTAGAGGCATACCGAGGACCGGAGCCACGTCGTCCGTGGCACCTCTCCCGCCAGCGGGCCGGCGATACCACAGGTCTCTTCAGACGACCTTGTTCAACCAGGCCCGAGTCGCGAATTTCTCTTCGATGAGCCGATCGGCCGCAGTTTGCTCCGCGGCCGTCAGCGAACCCGCCCGCAACCCATGCCGCTGCCGGAAGACCTCCAGCATGCACGCGATGATGTCCTCGCGCGGCAGGCCGGTCTGGCGACGCAGCGGATCCACGCGCTTGGCCGCCGACGTGGTGCCCTTGTCCGAAAGCTTTTCGCGCCCGATGCGCAGCACCTGCACCATCTTTTCCGCGTCCATGTCATAGGCCATGGTCACATGGTGCAGCACCGCGCCGCGCCGGCGAGCCTGGGCCGCACCCCCGATCTTGCCGCCTCGCGACGTGATGTCGTTCAGCGGCTGATACCAGGCGTCGATACCGACCTTTTCGAGCGCTTGCAGCGCGAAGGCGTCCATGCTGGCATACGATTCCTGGAAGCTCATACCCGCGACCAGCGCCTCGGGGGCGTAGATCGAATAGGTAATGGCGCTGCCAGGTTCGACGAACATGGCGCCCCCGCCGCTGATGCGCCGCACGACCTGGACGCCGAAGCGCCTGGCAGCTGCCTCATCGACTTCGTTTTTCAGCGACTGGAAGATGCCGATGATGATGGCCGCCGCAGACCATTCCCAGATCCGCAGCGTGGGGGCGCGGCGCCCTGCCGCGACCTCGTCGAGCAGGACCTCGTCCAGTGCCAGATGCTGCAGCGGGGTCTGCGGCGGCAGATGGATGAGCTGCCAGTCATAGTCCGTCCACTGCCGGCGCGCCTTCTCCGTCATGACAGCGCCCTCTGGATCACCACGGCAATACCCTCGACGGTAAGGCCGTACATCATGACATCCGGATTCAGCACCGCCTGAACTGCCCGCCCGATGCGCTCCGCATCACCGTCAGCCGGCAAGCCGACCAACGCGGCATTGATGGCGTCCAGCGTCTCGGGGGGCTCCAGGAAGAAGTCGCCCGACAGCTGGACAGCCTTCAGGGATCCATCGGCCACCTGAAGATCCACGACCAGAAGCTTTCCCCCTGGGATTTTGTACTCGGCATGGCGCACCGCGCGGAAATCGGGCATCTCGCATTCCCCCGTCTTGGATGAATGGTGCCCATTATGCCTTCACCGCGCGCAGCCTCCGCCAATTTCCATGAACCGGAGTCGGCGAAGCTTCACTGCATGAACCAGCCGTGGCTCACTACCAGCGATTGGCCGGTCAAGGCGTTGCTCGGGAACGCGGCAAATGTCAGCGCCACTTGAGCGACGTCATCCACCGTCGTGAATTCGCCGTCCACCGTGTCCTTCAGCATCACGGTCTTGATGACGTCCTCTTCGCTGATGCCAAGCTCGTGGGCCTGCTCCGGGATCTGCTTTTCCACCAGCGGCGTGCGCACGAAGCCCGGGCAGATCACGTTGGTGCGGATGCCATAAGGCGCGCCTTCTTTGGAGATGACCTTGGCCAGCCCTTCGAGGCCATGCTTGGCGGCCACGTACGGGCTTTTGAGCTTGGAGGCCTCTTTGGAGTGCACCGAACCCATGAACAGAATGCAGCCGCCGCGCTTGGAGGCAATCATGTGGCGCACCGCCGCGCGCGAGGTCAGGAACCCGCCATCGAGATGGACGGCCAGCAGCTTCTTCCAGTCGGAAAATTTGAAATCCTGAATGGGTGCCACGATCTGGATGCCCGCATTGCTGACAGCGATGTCGACATAACCCAGTTGCTTCTGGACCGCGTCGAACCCGCCGTCCACTGCGGATTCATCCGTCACGTCCATGGCGATTGCCAGGGTCTTCACGCCTTTCCGGGCAATGGCATCGGCGGTCGCCTGGGCCGCATCCAGCTTGAGGTCCGCGATGATGACGTTGGCGCCAGCGTCAGCGAAGACCTCGGCGATCCGCTTGCCCAGACCACTTGCGCCCCCCGTCACCAGGGCATTCTTGCCCTTCAGGCTCAGCACGGGACTGGCATGGACTTCGGCAGACGATTGCGTGCTCATGATGCTTTCTCCAGGAAGAATGATTGATCAAACAGAGCATACAGCGATTCGCTGACCGTCCGATTACACTGGAAACGCGGCGGCAGGATGGCGGCCGCTCGCTCTTCCAGTCATCGCCGTTGCCCTCCCCGACCCACGGAACGTCCGTATGAACAGCGCATTCACTCATCTGCCGCAACCCGTCACGCTGGAGGGCCACGGCGTGCGCCTGGTCCCGCTGTCCCCAGCGCACGCGCCGGGATTGCGCGCCGCGGCGGCCGATGGCGAACTCTGGAACCTGCGCATCACGTCAGTCCCGGCCCCCGACGAGACCGAAAGCTACATCGCCCAGGCACTGCAGGCGCAGGCCGAGGGCCGCATGCTGTGTTTCACCGTGCTGGAGGCCGATCACGAAACCATCCTGGGCACGACGAGCTATCACGACATCGTTCCGGCCGTTGCGCGCCTGGAAATCGGCCATACATGGTACGCCCGATCGCACCAACGCACCCACGTGAACACGGCCTGCAAGCTCCTGCTGCTGCAGCATGCCTTCGACGGCTTGGGCGCCGCCGTCGTAGGCTGGCGAACGGACAATTTCAACCTGGCCTCCCAACGTGCCATCGAGCGCCTGGGCGCCCGGCGCGACGGTGTGCTGCGCCACCACGCGCTGCGCCGGGACGGGACGGTGCGCGACACCGTGATGTACAGCCTGCTGGCGGGAGAGTGGCCGGAAGTGCGGGCGCACCTGCTGTATCTATTGGGGCAGAAGCGTCGACCGGTTCCCTAATCGGGAGCGAAGTGGTAGCTTGAAGCTACCACAGCTCCGTGCAGGAGGGACTCAAAATGTCCGACTCGAAAGGCAGATCCACGACGAGCACGGGCGCCCCGGCGCCCAGTGATCGCCACTCACTGACGATTGGCCCAAATGGGCCAATTCTGCTCCACGACGTGCACTTTCTGGAACAAATGGCACACTTCAACCGTGAGAAGGTGCCGGAGCGGCAACCACACGCCAAAGGCGCGGGCGCTTTCGGGGTGTTCGCCACCACCGAGGACGTCTCCGCTTACACCCGCGCGGCGCTTTTCCAGAAAGGCGCGAGTACCGACATGCTCGCGCGTTTCTCGACGGTGGCAGGCGAATCCGGCAGCCCTGACACATGGCGCGACGTGCGCGGCTTTTCCCTGAAGTTCTACACCGACGAAGGCAACTACGACCTGGTGGGCAACAACACACCCATCTTCTTCGTGCGCGATCCCATGAAGTTTCCCCACTTCATCCGCAGCCAGAAGCGCTTGCCCGACTCGGGTCTGCGCAACAACCATATGCAGTGGGACTTCTGGACCAGCAACCCCGAAAGTGCCCACCAGGTCACCTACCTCATGGGGGAACGGGGACTACCTCGGACCTGGCGCCACATGAACGGCTACGGGTCACACACCTATATGTGGATCAATGCCGCCGGCGAGAAATTCTGGGTGAAATATCACTTCCACACCGACCAGGGCATGCAGTTTTTCAATAATGCCGAGGCAGCCGCCATGGCCGGTACCGACGCGGACTTTCACCGGCGGGATCTGTTCACGGCCATTGCCGGCGGCGACTACCCGAGCTGGACGCTGTCCGTGCAGATCATGCCCTATGCGGACGCCAAGACCTACCGGTTCAATCCCTTCGACCTGACCAAGGTGTGGCCGCACGCGGACTATCCCTTGATTCGGGTGGGAACGATGACGCTGAACCGCAACCCGGAAAACTTCTTCGCCCAGATCGAGCAGGCTGCCTTCTCCCCGGGCAACACGGTCCCCGGCATCGGACTGTCGCCCGACAAGATGCTGCTGGGCCGCGCGTTTGCCTATAGCGACGCGCAGCGCAATCGCATCGGCGCGAACTTCCACCAGCTTCCCGTGAACCAGCCCAAAGCGCCCGTGAACACCTACCTGTTCGATGGCCATATGGCGTTTGAGCATAGCGGCAACGCGCCCGTCTATGCACCCAACAGCGGCGGGCGGCCGTACGCTGACGACACCGGGCCCGCCCCGGATGGGTGGGAAGCCGACGGCGACATGGTGCGCAGTGCCTACTCCTTGCACGCCGAAGACGACGACTTCGGCCAGGCGCACGCGTTGGTGCGCAAGGTATGGAACGACGCGCAACGCCAGCAATTCGTCGACCAGGTGGCCGGCAGCCTGCTGGATGGGGTGTACGGCACCGTGCTCGAACGCGCCTTCGAACTCTGGAAGAATGTCGACGCCGAGGTCGGGCGACAAATCGAAGAGAAAGTGAAATCCGGCGCTGCACCCAAACCGGCCGAGGGCATGGGCGAGGCTTAGCGCGCAACGCCCGATATGGTCATGTTTCGATCATGCGCGGCCGCAGAGCTTCTCATGTCAGGCTTCCACCATTTCCCGCTCCGCCGCCTTCGCCAGGAAGGCGGAGCGCGACAGGCGTTGATCGTTAGCTACCGCGTGAATACGGCAGCGCGAGGCGGACCCTGTAGGTCCTCGGCGCCGGCGAAGCATCCGGGCAAGTCGGTAAAAGACGCGCCGTAGGCACTGTCTTGGTCCTTGTCCACATGGATCGGATAGAGCATTTTGTTTTCTCCTGGCGGCCTTGCTTATCACAGGCCCGCTTGTTTGAGGATGCTGCGCTGCGTCGCCACCGGCAGGTCCTTCTTGGGGTGCGGCACTGTGACCTTGCCAGGCTTGGTTGGATGCCTGAACTGGTGATGTGACCCAACGGTATGCACCAGATACCAGCCGCCGGCCGCATCGACTCTCAAAAGATCGAAAGGGCACTCAGGGGAATGGCGGATCCGTTGTTCTATCTGGCGGGTCCTCCCGACATGGTCGGGGCCACCTACGAATTGCTCGAACGCATGGGCATCGCCGATAGCGACATCCGTGAAGAAGGGTTCTACGGTTACTGAAAGCCCCGTGACAAGGCTCAGGGATTCGAACGATCCACGGCGGCCGCATTGATGGCCATATTGTCCAGCACCGCGGGCATAGGTGTCATGCGGGCGGCTTGCAACATGGCTTGTCCGATCGCCCGGGTGGTCGTGAACTGTTTAGGAGCCATCCGACAAAATAGTGCCAGAATCGGGTCCCCAAGCCTGTAAACCCATTGGCGAGCCGGATAAGGGGAAGTTTCCCCTTGCACCGGACGAGCTCCGCCAGGACGGAGGCAACATACCGGAATCCCCAGTGCGCGCAGGGCCTGCTCGGCTTCTCCCTTGATCCTGAACGGCATCAGGCGGCTATTGATGTCGGCCCCCATGCCGGAGACATACAGGAATCTGCCCCGGGGATTGCCGGCGGCATAAGCAGACGCAACCCGTACGGTCATCTGGACGGTCAGCTCGCGGTAGGCCGCCTCGCTCACGCCCAAAGGCAATGGTCCGGCGCAATAAAAACAGGCGTCCAATCCGCCCCATTCCAGCCGGCGCAGGTTGTCCTCAGAAAACACATCAGCCTGCAACAGCGAGACCCGCTCGTCCGCGACCTGGATCGGGCGCCGCACCAGCAGAACGATCCGGTTGATCGATGCGTCCTGCAGGACCACCTTGAGCACGCCCTGTCCGACCAAACCGCCAGCCCCGACAATCAAGATACCTGGTCCCATAGCGCCACCTACGATTCGCCGACGCCCCCTCCCCCGGAGAACCGCGTCTTTCCTGGAAAACCCGGCAGTTCCACACAGTGCGATGGAACGCGTTGTGTGGAACTCCTTGGCGCAATCTTAGGCGACATCTGGAGCTCCG
>DATNAI010000114.1:0-4665 GCA_035572875.1 Castellaniella sp.
CGCCCGGAATCGTCAGGCCGCTGGAGCCGGGGGCCGGGTGCGGGCGCGAATCGCCAGCGCGAGCAGGATCCCCAGGGCTGACAGCGTGCTGGTGGCGACCCAGGTCCACTGCCAGTCGTTCCCCGCCGTGTGCACCACCCAGGCCACCAGCGGCGGGCCTGAGAACTGCCCCAGCGACGAGCATTGCTGCATCCAGCCCACAGTGGCGGATGCGGTCTGCGGGGTGGGTGCCAGCGTGAGGGCCAGCACGAACAGCGTCGCCGGCACCAGGCCGCCCACCAGCGAAAACAGCAGCACGGCCACGAACTGGCCTGCGGCCGGCAGGCCGGCGCCGAAGGCTCCCCAGGCGCAGACGATCATGGTCGCCAGACCGAGCACCAGCAATTGCCAGGCGGCTGCCCCGCTATGCAGCAGCCGTCCCGCCAGCAGGTTGCCGATGGCGTTGGATCCGGCGACGATGGCAGTCAGCAGGCCGGCCGTCGTGCCCGAGATCCCTTCGGCGGCGTAAATGATGGGCAGGAAGCCGATGATGGCGATCCATTGCCCTGAATACATGCCGAAGGTCAACGCCACCAGCCAGGCGTTCAGCGATTTCAGCGTTGTCGCCGCCAGGGCGAACGCGGAGACAGAGCCTCCCGGAGGTGCGGTGACGTGGTCGGCCGGAACGAGGCGAAGAACCAGGATCAGGCAGAGTGCCGTCAGGGCCGACAGCAAAAACCACAGAACCTGCCAGTGGCCAAAATCCAGAATCCACGAGCCCGCCAGCAGGATGACGACTGTGCCAACCGGCATGTAGCAGCCCCACAGGCCCATGACGCGGCTCAGGCGTCGGGGAGGGACCAGACGGCGGATCAGCGCGGGAATGGGCATCACGACCATCAGGAAGCCCACGCCTTCGACGGCGCGGCCCAGCAGCACCATGAGGCCGGAATCGAAGACGGCGCCCAGGGCCGACGCAATCGACAGGATGCCCAGGCCAAGGATGATGCAGCGGCGCAGGCCCACGCGTTCAGCCAGCAGGCCGACAGGCAGGCCCAGCAGCATGCCGCCCATCTGGACGACCGACAGCAGGAACCCCGAGGCCACCAGTCCCAGGTGGAAGTCCGCCTGCAATTGCGGGAGGGCGGGTGGAAGCTTCCAGATGTGCAGGGCCGCGCAAATGCCCACGAGCACCAGAAACAGGGCCGCGCGCGCGTGGTCGCGTGACGGAGGGAGCTCGGGGTGGGCGGGTTCGGGCGAGGACGCGGTGGCCGGTGGTGTCATCGTGTGGCGGGGCTGCGGAATCGTCGGGCTCCTATTGTGGCATAGGCGGCGGCCCCGAGCGGCCGCGCCGCGAGCGGGCCGAAAGTGGATTCAGCGAGTCTGGCAGTGAGGGCAGAAGTAGGTCGCCCGCTGCCCCTGCACAATGCGCCGGACCAGCGTCGCGCAGCGCGGGCAGGGCTGCCCCTCGCGTTCGTACACCGCCGCGTGCAGCGTGAAATAGGCGCCCGGTGTGCCCTGGGCGTCTACGTAGTCGCGCAGGGTGCTGCCGCCGGATTCCAGCGCCTGAGTGAGAGTTCTCCGGATGGCGGCGTGCAGCCGCGCGCAGCGGGGACGGGACAGGCGATCCGCGCGCGTGCGGGGGTCGATTTCCGCCTGGTACAGCGATTCCGAGGCGTAGATGTTCCCGACACCCACGACGACATGGCCGCCCAGCAGCACTTGCTTGATCGTCTGGCGATGCGCGTGAATGCCGGCGTGGAGCGCTTCGGGGGTGAAGGCCGGATCGAATGGCTCCAGTCCGAGGCTGGCCAGCAGTGGATGCGCCAACAGGGGGCCGGCGTCCGATGGATGCCACAGAAGGGCGCCAAACCGCCGGGGATCGTGTAACAAAAAACGCGCATCGTCGAACAGGAATTCGACGTGATCATGCTTGCGCAGTGGGGCTTCCTGGGGGACGCGCCGCAACGATCCCGACATACCCAGATGCAGGATGATCGTGCCGTGCACAAACCGGATCAGCAAGTATTTTCCGCGCCGTTCACAAGCCACGACCTGGCGGTTCCGGACTTGGTCCGGCAGGGTGGGTGGAATCGGCCAGCGCAGTCTGGATTCATGGACGATGAGCGCACGCAGGACGCGCCCCGGCATGACCGTGGCGATTCCACGACGAGTTGTTTCAACTTCGGGCAGTTCGGGCATGGCGGGGTGATAACATCCACTTTCGTATGACGCAATTTTGCCACCAGACGCGATGATGATCCGCGTACCGGCTCATGGTTACCGCAAATGAGATTCCCCGCTTCTGTGTTTCCCGTTGTGCTGGCGCTGGCCGCCGCACACGAGACGGCATGGGCTGCGCCGCCATCGGCGGTACCGGCCGACCCGGTCGAAACGATTCATTTGCGTAGCGGCGAGCCGCCGGCCGTCAATCTCTCTCCCGATCTGCTGTATCGCATCCTCGTCGCCGAACTCGCCGCGCAGAATGACCAGTTCGACGATGCGTCGCAGGAACTGCTCTCGCTGGCGCATGACACGCTGGATCCCCGCCTGGCGCGGCGCGCCTTCCAGATGGCGATGTCGGCCCATAATTTGAACCTGGCCCTGCGGGCGGCCCGCGAATGGGCATTGCTCGCGCCCAAGGACCCGGAGGCGGTTGCTGCGTCGCTTGCGCTGTCGGCCTCCAGCGGCCAGACCGAGGGACTGGCGCGGACGCTGGCGCGCCGCATCCAGTCGGCATCGGACCGGGATGAGGCCATCGTGCAGGCGGCCGGCATTGTCGGCAAGATGACGGACAAGCGGCTGGGGCTGGAGGTGCTGGACCGTGCGTTGGCCGGCGTGCAGGACGCTCCGCTGGCTCACCTGGCGCTGTCCGATGCGGCCTGGGCGGCCGGCGAGGCGCGCCGTGCCGTGGATGAGGCCCGGAAGGCGCAGAAACTGGACCCCGATTCGACGGATGCGGCCCAGCGCGTGCTGGAATACGGCTTGCGGGTGGCCCCGCAGCGCGCACTGCGCGACACCTACGCCTTTCTGGACAAACATCCCAATGAACGGGCGCTTCAGCTTTTGCTGGTGAGTCGCCTCACCGGGATGGGTTCGTACGATGATGCGCTTTCGCTGCTGGGCAAGATGCTTCAGCGCACGCCGGAGGACTTTGATCTTCTCTACACCGAAGCCGAGGTCAATACGCGGGCGGGCCGGTATGACGCGGCCAAGACTCTGCTGGCCGAATACCTGACGGTGCAACAGTCTCGCCGCAAGGCCCTGGCTGAAGGCGCCACCAATGCGCAGGCCGATACCTCGGATGCCCGTCTGCTGCTGGTGCAGATTGCCGAACGTCAGCACGACTACCAGGAGGCCATCCGCCAGTTGCGGCTGATCGATGAGCCTTCGTTGCGTTTCCAGGCACGCACCCACGAAGCGGTGCTCTACGGGAAGATGGGGGATCTGGCGCGTGCCCGCGCCACGCTGGATGCGATCAAGCCGACGGATCGGCACGAGCGGGTGGTGGTCCAGCTCACGCTGGCATCGATTTATCGCGATGCCGGGCGCACGGATCAGGCCGCCGAGATCCTGAAAGCCGCCGACCTGGCGATGCCTGATACTTCCGAAATCAAATACGACCTGGGGATGCTGCTGCACCAGCAAGGCAAGGCGGCCGAATTTGAACGGCTCATGCGGCGTGTCATCGAGCTCGATCCGGACAATGCCAACGCCTACAACTCGCTGGGCTACACGCTGGTCGAACAGAACCGGCGCCTGCCCGAGGCGCGCGATTTGCTGGAGCGAGCCCTGGAGCTGGAGCCGGACAACGCCTATGTGCTTGACAGCGTCGGCTGGTACCTGTTCCGCACCAAGGACTACCAGGGGGCGCTGGAATACCTGCGCCGTTCCTACGAACAGTTGCAGGCGCCCGATGTGGCGGCACACCTGGGCGAGGCGC
Source organism: Castellaniella sp. (assembly GCA_035572875.1). GTDB lineage: Bacteria > Pseudomonadota > Gammaproteobacteria > Burkholderiales > Burkholderiaceae_B > Castellaniella. The sequence continues at coordinate 3,923 of DATNAI010000114.1, forward strand.
TCTGGATGCTCAAGCGCCATGAAGAAGCCCGGGCCGTCTGGTCCGAAGGACTGAAAAGCGATCCCGGGAACGAAGCGCTGCGGTCCACTCTCAAGCGCCTCGGGGTCCATCTGCCATGAAGGGGCCATTCAGCGTCCGGCTCGTGCGCGCATGGCTGGCCCTGGCGCTGATAGGGCTCCTGGCCGCCTGTGCCACGCCGGGCCGCATCGCCGGCGAGGGGGCGGCTTTTGAACGGGTAGGGCGCTTCGCCGTGAATCTGCAGCCGGTCGCCGAGGCGCCCTACGCCGCCCAAGGCGGATTTTCGTGGCGTGATGACGGCCGCGCGCTGCGTCTGGATCTCACCACGCCGCTGGGCAGTGTACTGGCCCGGATCCAGGTGGAGCCCGGGCAGTCAGTGCTGGAACGTGCCGACGGCAGCCATGAGGCGGCCGCCGATCCGGACGCGCTGCTGGCGCTCATCTGGGGGCATGCCATGCCGGTTTCCGGACTGCGTGCCTGGATCCGGGGACGGCCTGTATCGGGGCGGCCGGTACAAGACGCCCGGCGCGACGGGCAGGGCCGTCTGGTGGCGATGGAACAGGATGGCTGGCAGGTGGAGCTGTCCGACTATGATGACCAGGGGCCCCGGCGGGTTCGCTTGCAGCGGCGAGACGATCAGGGGCAATGGCGGCTGCAGCTCATCGTCGACCGGGGTTGAGGGGTGCAGTCCCTTCACGACGTGCCGGCCCCGGCCAAGCTCAATC
>DATNAI010000115.1:0-5586 GCA_035572875.1 Castellaniella sp.
GCGATGCCGGCCTTGCCGATCTCGACATCCTGGCTGGACTTCACGCCCGACACGCCGACCGCCCCGATGACCTGGCCATCGACCACTTGGCCGTTGACCATGATCCGTACACCGCACCGCACTCGATATCTAGAAAGCTAAAAGGATTTTGAATGCAAAATACTTTATCAAACCTGCGACCAAAATGGAATTGGGGATAAGCGTTCGAAAGGCAGTAATTACCCTATAGGGAGCACTAGTCTGCGGCGAGGCATGTGGTAACATTGGGGGTGGAACAAGAGCAAGGTTTTTGTATGCAAGATTCGATATCCTCCTCTCTGGCGTATGAGCCCGTTGCGCTTTCGAAAGTCACGCGGCTGCATCTGCACGATGTGCTCGTCGAACGGCTTCGCAACTTCGTGGTGGAAGGTTCCATTCCCGCGGGGACGAAGCTCAACGAACGAGAGCTCTGCAATACGTTGGGCATTTCACGCACCCCCCTTCGGGAAGCGATCAAGGTGCTGGCCGCCGAAGGCCTGGTCGAGATCACCCCGAATCGAGGGGCCTCCGTCTATCGGATGTCGGAGGCGGAGATCCGCGAAATGTTCGAACTCATGAGCTGCCTGGAGAGCTTCTCCGGACGGCTGGCATGCGAACGCATCACCGAAGAAGAAGTCGTGCAGATCAAAGCCATGCATTACGTCATGCTGGCCTGCCATGCAAAGAAGGACCTGCCCGGCTATTACAAGCAGAACAGCCTCATCCACGACCATATCAACCAGGCCGCCCGAAACGCCGCGCTGCGGCAGGTCTACCTGACGACGAACCGCCGCCTTCAGGCCCTGCGCTTCCGATCCAATTTCGAAGCCGCGAAGTGGGACAAGGCCATGGCCGAACACAGCGACATGATCGAAGCGTTGGAGGCCCGTAACGGCCAGCGGCTGTCCGCCATTCTGCGTCAGCATTTGCTGGAAAAGCGCGACGCCGTCCTGCGAGTGCTGGCGAGCGACGGCTCACCCGAAGCCACAGGCCAGACCAAGGCCCTCTGATTGCCGGCACTGCCCGGATTTCGGAATTCCCATCGGAATGGTACGAACCGATACGCCCTGACACCGCCTCGATACATACTTTAAGTACATTCTGAATATACCGCTCCGTCGTTCAAGTCTTATATAAGACTACCTATAATGGCCGATAACGCATAAGCTCCAACAGGAAGGCCCTATGTCAGATCGAATCGCCGCTCACGGACTCCAGGTTGCAGCCTCGCTGCACCAATTCATCGAACACGAAGCCCTACCGGGCACCGGCGTTCGGGCTGATGCTTTTTGGGAGGGTCTCGCGTCCCTCATCCACGACCTGGCCCCGAAGAACCGCGCCTTGCTGGCCGAACGCGACCGCATCCAGGGCGCCATGGACCAGTGGTACAAGCAGCACCCGGGACCCGTGAAGGACCCGGCAGCCTACCGTGCCCATCTGAAAAAGATCGGTTATCTGAAGGACGCGCCGGCCCATGTCGCAGTCACGACCGCCAACGTGGACACGGAAGTCACCGCGCAGGCCGGCCCGCAGCTCGTGGTGCCGATCACCAACGCGCGCTATGCACTGAACGCGGCCAATGCCCGCTGGGGCAGCCTGTACGACGCACTCTACGGCACCGATGCGATTGCGGACGAGGGCGGCGCCGAAAAAACGGCCGGCTACAACCCGAAGCGGGGCGCGAAAGTCATCGCGTTCGGCCGCCAGTTCCTGGACGACAACATCCCGCTGGCCACCGGCTCGCACAACGACGCGGTCAGCTACAAGGTGGTGGGCGGCGTGCTGGAAATCGGGCTAAAGAACGGCAACAAGACCAGCCTGCGCAACGTGGAAGCCTTTTTGGGCCATCGCGGCGGCGCCGAGGCGCCCGACGCGGTCGTGCTGTGCCACAACGGCCTGCACTTCGAAGTCGAGTTCGATGCGCAGCATCCCATCGGCAAGACCGATGCGGCACACATCAAGGACATTCTGCTGGAGTCGGCCGTCACCACCATCATCGACCTGGAAGACTCGATCGCCGCCGTGGATGCCGAGGACAAGGTTCTGGCGTACCGCAACTGGCTGGGCCTCATGAAGGGCGACCTGACCGAGGACCTGGTCAAGAACGGCAAGAAGATCACCCGCCGCCTGAACGCCGATCGCGAGTACACGGCCCGCGACGGCAGCCGGGGGGTGCTGCATGGCCGCGCGCTGCTCTTCATCCGCAACGTCGGCCACCTGATGACGAATCCGGCCATCCTGGACCGCGACGGCCAAGAGGTTCCCGAGGGCATCCTGGACGCCGCCTTCACGTCGCTCATTGCGATGCATGACCTCAAGGCACGACTGAATTCCCGCACCGGCTCCATCTACATCGTGAAACCCAAGATGCACGGCCCGGACGAGGTCGCTTTCGCCAGCGAACTCTTCGGCCGCGTCGAGAAGGTCCTGGGCCTGGCTCCGGACACGATCAAGATGGGCATCATGGACGAGGAACGCCGCACCAGCGTGAACCTGAAAGCCTGCATTGCGGCCGCCACAGCCCGCGTCGTCTTCATCAATACGGGCTTCCTGGACCGCACCGGGGACGAAATCCACACCTCCATGTATGCCGGCGCCCTGGTGCGCAAGGGCGACATGAAGAATCAGGAGTGGATCAAGGCTTACGAACTGAACAATGTCCAGGCCGGCCTGGAGTGCGGCCTGCGCGGTCACGCCCAGATCGGCAAGGGCATGTGGGCCATGCCCGATCTGATGGCCGCCATGCTGGAACAGAAGATCGGCCACGTGAAGGCCGGCGGCAACACCGCCTGGGTGCCGTCTCCCACCGCGGCCACGCTGCACGCCCTGCACTATCACATGGTGGACGTGGTGCAAGTCCAGAAATCCCTGGAAGGCCACCACGAGGACTACACCGACCGCATCCTGACCGTACCGGTCGCGGCGAACACCAACTGGACGCCTGAAGAGATCCAGCAGGAACTGGACAACAACTGCCAAGGCATCCTGGGCTACGTGGTGCGCTGGATCGATCAGGGGGTCGGTTGTTCCAAGGTCCCCAACATCCATGACGTGGGCCTGATGGAAGATCGCGCGACGCTGCGCATTTCCAGCCAGCACATCGCCAATTGGCTGCTGCATGGCATTACCCATCGCGACCAGGTCGAAAAGACGCTGCGCCGCATGGCCGCCGTGGTCGACAAGCAGAATGCCGGCGACCCGCTGTATGAGCCGATGGACGGCCATTTCGATACGTCCTGCGCGTTCCAGGCGGCCAGCGACCTGATCTTCAAGGGCCTGGAACAGACCAATGGATACACCGAGCCGCTGCTGCACCACTGGCGTCAGGTGAAAAAGGCGGGAGAGGCGGCGCACGCCTGACGGTATCGGGCCGGTCCGCGCGGAACGAGCGGGCCGGCGCTTCGCCGCGTCGATATCATTCTGGCACCATGGCAAAAGGCCGCTGGACCCCTAGTGTCCCGTTTGGCTAATTCGAATACTTGTCTTCGGCGCCTGGGCTCGCCATACGGCGTTGCAAATCCTCGCGATAGCCACTGCTATCGCTGCGGTTTGCGCCTTGTCTGGCAAGCCCATGCATCCGAATATAAGTGCACAAACTAACCAAACGGGACACTAGGTCCGGCGGCCTTTTTGTGGCCTGGCGCGTGGCGGCCCCGCCGCATGGCGCCCGAGGCGGCATCAGCCGCGCACTTTGGCCACCAGATCGTCCAGCCACAGCAACATCGTGTCGATTTCATCCGCGCTGACATTCAGCGCCGGCATGAAGCGCAGAAGGTTGCCGCGAGGGGCATTCAAGAGCAGCCCCTGCGGGGCGCGCTCGCGGGCCGCCAGGACCAGTGCAGGCCCGTCGTCCCGGTCCATGATCAGCGCACGCAGCAGGCCCGCGCCGCGTTCGCCCTTCATGCCCCACTTCGTGGACAACCGGTTCAGTCCGTCGGAAAGCTGCTTCGCGCGGGCGTTCACACTTTCCATGAACCCCGGAGCCGTCAGCGTATCGAAGATCGCCACGCCAACGGCCGTCATGAGCGGATTGCCGTTGTAGGTGCCGCCCTGGTCGCCGTGCTCGAAGCAGCTCACCGCCTCGCGCGCGCACAGTGCCGACAGCGGCACCCCGCCGCCAATGCCTTTGCCCAGCGTCATGATGTCGGGCTCGATATCCGAATGCTGGTAAGCAAAGAGACGCCCCGTGCGACCCATGCCCGTCTGCACTTCGTCCACGATGAGCAACAGGCCGTGTTCGCGGGTCAGCGCGCGCAGACCCTGCATGAATTCGCGCGTCGCCGGAATGACGCCACCCTCGCCCTGTACGGGCTCGAGCATGACCGCCACCGTCTGATCGTCAATCAGGGCCCGCACCGAGTCCAGATCGTCCAGATTCGCCTTCGGGAAACCCTCGACCTGCGGCGCGAATTTCTTGTCCCAGCCTGCTTTGCCGGATGCCGACATGGTGGCCAGGGTGCGCCCGTGGAAGCTGTGATCGAAGGTGATGATCTTGTAGGCGCCGTTGCGGTGCAACTGGCCCCATTTGCGCGCGAGCTTGATGGCGCCTTCGTTGGCCTCGGCACCGCTGTTGGCGAAGAAAACGCGATCGAAGCAGGACGCGCCGACGATCCGCCGGGCCAGATCCATGGAGGGCTGGTTGTAGAAGGCGGGCGAGGGATTGATCAGCGTATTGGCCTGTCGCGTCAAGGCCTCGACCATTGCGGGAGCGTTGTGGCCCAGGCAGTTCACCGCCCAGCCCTGCATGAAATCCAGGTACCGCTTGCCGGCCTGGTCTTCCAGCCAGGAGCCCTGGCCGCGCACGAAGATCAGTTCAGGCCGCGAAGTGATTTCCATCAGGGCATCGAGCCCCGCACGATCAATAGCCATGGGTCAGTTTCCACTCCAGGAAGCACGGCGCACATGCGCCGACAAAGCGTTCATTTTAGGACGGTTGAAGCGCGCCCCGCAGCCCCGGCGAGCCAACGGCCGCCAAACAGGTTGACGACAAGTCCGATCAACACCACAAAGCCGCCCGCCCACTGCCAGAAACCCAGGCGCTCCCCGAGAAACCAGTCGGCGCACAGCAGGCCTACGACCGGAATCAGCAGACTCAGGGGCGCCACCTTGGCCACCGGATGCTTGGCGAGCAGCCGCCCCCACAATACATAGCCCACCAGCGTCGCAATCCCCGACAGATACACGACCACGCCGACAAGCCGCCACCCCGCATTCGCGAGGGCGTCGACGATCCGGTCAGTGCCCTCGAAGCCTGCTGACAGCAGCAGGAATGGAAGCGGCGGCAGAAGCGCCCCCCACACGACCAGCGACAGCATGCTGACGGAACCGGCACACTTCAGCGTGACGTTGCCCGCCGCCCAGCTCAGGGCCGCCACGAGCGTCAAGACGAAGCCGACGAGCGGGACGGTCGTTGCGCCAGCCCCCGTGTCCAGCAGCACCAGCCCCGCGACGGCAAGTCCCATTCCGAGGATATGGTGCGGCCGGACACCCTCATGCAAGACCACTGCGGCGATCACCACGGTGAAAAAGGCCTGCGCCTGCAGCACCAGCGAAGCCAGGCCGGCCGGC
>DATNAI010000116.1:0-3532 GCA_035572875.1 Castellaniella sp.
GACCAGTCTTTCGTACAGGACAATCTGTGCAGGTCAGCACGAGGGGTCCTCAGAGGCCTGCACGTCCAGCGCAAGCACGCTCAGGGAAAACTGATCCAGGTCATCGAAGGCGCGGTCTACGACGTGGCTGCCGACATCGACCCGCAGTCGCCCACCTTTGGCCGCTATGCCGCCATGGAACTCTCTGCGGAAAACCACCAACAGGTATGGATTCCGCCAGGCTACGCCCACGGATTCTGCGTGATCAGCGAGACTGCGATCCTCCATTACAAGTGCACGGATTTCTACGACCCGGCCGACGAAGGCGGTGTCGCATGGAACTGCCGCACGCTGGGTATCCCATGGCCGACCACGCAGCCGATTCTTTCGAAAAAGGATCGGTCGCACCCTACGCTGCGGGATCTCGCCCCTCACGCAGCCCCGGGCAGACGCCATGTGCCCTGACAAGCGGCGGCCAGTGACGAGTCGGCGTTCGCTGGACAACAGGCAGCGCGCACGGGCCACACGCGGCGAGAATCGGCGGCCTCGTCAGGGCTAAACTAGCCTCTTGACCAGAGCTCCCGCATCCATGACCACGCACGAAGAAATCCTCATCAACACCACCCCGTTCGAGACGCGCGTCGCACTGACGTCGCAGGGGGTCGTGCAGGAACTGCACATCGAACGAAGCATCCAGCGCGGATTCGTCGGCAACCTGTATCTGGGCCGAGTGGCGCGCGTGCTGCCTGGCATGCAAAGCGCATTCGTGGATATCGGCCTGGAACGGGCGGCATTCATCCATGTCGCCGATCTGCGGGAAAACCGCCATACCCGCGGCAGCGGCGAACACACGCCGGTCACGCCGATCGAGAAATTGCTGTTCGAAGGACAGCCGCTGCTGGTACAGGTGATCAAGGATCCGATCAACACCAAGGGCGCCCGCGTATCCACACACATCAGCATCGCCGGCCGCATGCTGGTGTATCTGCCGCACGAACCGCACATCGGCGTCTCACAGCGCATCGGCAGCGAAGCCGAGCGCGAGGCATTGCGTGACCGCGTGCAGGCGCTCAGACCCGACGGTGAACCCGGAGGCTTCATCGTGCGGACCCAGGCCGAGGACGCCAGCGACGAAGAACTGGTGGCCGATATCGGCTATCTGCGCACGCTCTGGAGCAACATCCAGGCGAGCGCCAAGCAAGCCGCCGTACCGTCCACCGTATACACGGACCTGACACTGTCGCAGCGGGTACTGCGTGACATGGTGACACCCGACATCCAGGCCATCCAGGTCGATTCGCGGGCCATGACTCATGAGCTCATAGAATGGGCCACGCACTACACGCCATCGGTAATGGACCGAATCGTCCACTACAGCGGCAACCGGCCACTGTTCGACACGGCCAACGTGGAAGAAGAAATCGCCCAGGCGCTGTCGCGGCGCGTGGAGCTCAAATCGGGCGGCTACTTGATCATCGATCAGACCGAGGCCCTGACCACCGTGGACGTCAATACGGGGGGCTATGTCGGCGGCCGAAGCTTTGACGACACGATTTTCAAGACGAACCTCGAGGCGGCAGTCGCGATCGCCCGCCAGCTAAGGCTGCGCAATCTGGGCGGCATCATCGTCCTCGATTTCATCGACATGGATGACGAAAACCACCAGGCCTCGGTCCTCGCGGAACTCAACAAGGCACTGTCCCATGATCGTACCCGCGTGACCGTGAGCGGCTTCAGTCAGCTGGGCCTGGTCGAAATGACGCGCAAACGAACCCGTGATTCACTGGCGCACCAGCTCTGCGAGCCCTGCCCTACCTGCCAGTCGCGTGGCACCGTGCGCACGCCGCGCACACTTTGCTATGAAATCCTGCGCGAGATTTTGCGCGAAGCGCGTCAGTTCGATCCCAAGGAATTCCGTATCGTGGCCTCCCAGGATGTGATCGACCTGTTTCTGGAAGAAGAGAGCCAGCACCTGGCGATGCTCGGCGACTTCGTGAAAAAGCCCATCTCGCTGACGGTCGAAGCCGGCTATACCCAGGAACAATACGATCTGGTGCTGCTCTGAAGCTCCGATGCTGCTCTGAAGCCCTGATGCTGCCCCGAAGCGCTTGCAGAGCCGGGACCTGTCGACTCCCCTCGCCTCTCCGCGGGCGTCCCATCCTGCGTCGCACAGAAACCCGGGCTTAGAAGTTGATCTTGTTTTCCCAGCTATTGTCGATGCCGCAGGCGTCGGGCTTCATCATGGCAGTCAGCATTTCGCGCACTCGATCGAGCTGCCCGGCGTGATAGCTGTAGGCCTTGACATTGATGGACCGGTTCTGCAGCAAAGTGAGCGTCAGCACCACGGCTTTATCCCAGCCGGCCGCGGGCGTCGGGCGATACACCACCCGCGCGTACGATGACTGGCGGGGATCCATCTCGAAGGTATAGGTCTGGTCACACACCGCTGCATGGCGGAACAGATTCTGTTGAACGGCCGGGAAATCGATCGGCAGGCGGCGGCGCTCGGTGACCTGATAGCGCGCGGACTCCAGCTCGTCGAGCGTCGGGCCGGCCGGCTGGCTGGCACAGGAACACAATACCGCCAGAGATGCCAGCGCAAGGATCGTCTTCATCGCGTACTCCGAAAAATCACTCTTCATCCTGAAACTGGAGACGGTACAGGGAGGCATACAAGCCGCCCCGAGCCAGCAATTCAGCGTGCCGGCCGGTCTCCACGATTCGGCCGGCATCCAGCACCACGATGCGATCGGCCTTCTGGACCGTACTCAGGCGATGCGCGATGACCAGTGTGGTCCGCCCCGCCATCAATCGTTCCAGCGAGGCCTGCACCTGCCGCTCGGCCTCATTGTCCAACGCCGAAGTCGCCTCATCCAGAATCAGGATCGGGGCGTCCTTGATGAGGGCGCGGGCAATGGCCAGACGCTGGCGTTGCCCCCCCGACAGCGAACGGGCATTGCTGCCGACCTGGGTGTCCAGGCCATCCGGGAGGCTGTCGACGAAATCCAGCAAGCTGGCCGCTTCCAGCGCCGCGCGGATGCGGTCCCGCGGGACGTCGCCCTGCGCCCCATACGCCACGTTCTCGGCAATGGTGCCTTCGAACATGACGACATCCTGACTGACCAGGGACAATTGCGACCGCAGACTGCGCAAGCGCAATTCACGCACGTCGATGTCGTCGATCAGGACCTGCCCCGACGTGGGATCGATGAAGCGCGGCAGCATGTTGACCAAGGTGGTCTTGCCGCTCCCCGAACGCCCCACCAGCGCGACAGTCTGACCCGCCTCCGCCACCAGGTCGACCGACTCCAGAGTATTGCGCGCCGCATCGGCAAAAGCGTGTGTCACCTCGTGGAACTCGACCCGTCCGCGCAGGCGCTCCTGGATTTCGCGGGTCCCGGTGTCGGATTCCGGTGGCTCGTCGACCAGCGCGAACACACTCTCAGCCGAGATCAGCATTCGCTGGGTGGAGCCCGCGATATTCGTCAGGCGCTTGAGAGGATCGAAGATCTGCCCCAACGCGGCCATGAAGGCGGCAAAGCTCCCCACGGTC
>DATNAI010000117.1:0-2592 GCA_035572875.1 Castellaniella sp.
GCGAAACTGTTCGAACAGGCGGCGCCGCGAAGCTACCTGCCCATCGACGGCCTCCCGGGCTACAACGCCGGAGCGCGCGCCCTGCTGCTGGGGGCCGATTCGCCGTTGATCGCCGAACACCGTTCCGTCACGGTGCAGGCGCTGGGCGGGACGGGGGCACTGAAGGTCGGTGCTGATTTCCTCAAGCGCATCCTGCCCGACGCACGGGTGGCCATCAGCAACCCCAGTTGGGCCAACCATCAGGCGCTTTTTTCAGCGGCTGGTTTCCCGATCGTCCAGTACGACTACTACGATGCCGCCACCCATGGCCTGAACTTCGATGCCATGCTGGCATCGCTGCGCGCGCTGCCGGCGGGCAGCATCGTCGTGTTGCATGCCTGCTGCCACAACCCCACAGGCGTGGACCCCACCACGGAGCAATGGCGGGAAATCGCCAAGACGCTGCAATCCTGCCGGCTCGTTCCTTTCCTGGACATCGCCTACCAGGGTTTCGGTGCGGGCCTCGAAGAAGACGCCGCCGTGGTGCGGCTGTTTGCCGGGCTGGGCATGACCATGTTCATCAGTTCCTCCTTCTCCAAATCCTTTTCGCTGTATGGCGAACGGGTCGGGGCGCTGACGCTGATCACCAGTGGCGACGAGGAAAGCACCCGCGTCCTGAGCCAGCTCAAGCGCGTCATCCGCACCAACTATTCCAACCCCCCGACCCATGGCGGAGCCATCGTATCCACCGTGCTCAATACGCCGGAACTGCGGGCACTCTGGGCCAATGAACTCGCCGGCATGCGCGATCGCATTCGCACAATGCGCCACCAGCTCGTGGAAAAACTCCACGCGCAGGGGGTGGCGCAGGACTTCCACTTCGTGGAGGCCCAGCGCGGGATGTTCTCCTACTCCGGCCTGACCAAGGCGCACGTCGACCGCCTGCGCGACGATTTCGGGATCTACGCCGTGAGCAGCGGCCGCATCTGCGTGGCGGCGCTGAACAGCGGCAATATCGACTACGTTGCGCAATCCATTGCCAAAGTCCTGAAAAAAGCCTAGTGCGTGGGGCCCCGGAACAGTCCGGGGCCGGCCGATACGCTGAAGCCCTCTGGATAAAGCGGACGTAAAGCAGGCGCTGCGGTGGCGTGCCGGCGTGGTCCCCTTGATTTCGGTGTCCACTTCAGAGACAATACAAACTGGTTTTTCATCCAGTAGTGTGTCATGGCTCTGAAACTCACCGCACGCCAATCCCAGATTCTGGATCTCATCCGCCAGGCCATCAGCCGGACGGGCCGGCCTCCGACCCGCGCGGAAATCGCCCACGAGCTGGGATTTCGCTCGGCCAATGCCGCCGAGGACCATCTGCGCGCGCTGGAGCGCAAGGGCCACATCCGCCTGACAGCCGGCACCTCGCGCGGCATCCAGCTGCTGGACGATGCGGCTTCACAGCCGTCGGGCGCATCCGCCGGGAAACGACCTTCCGAAACACCAGGCTGGTTCGAGGCCACCGGAAGCCTGCTCATCCCCCTGATCGGCCGCGTCGCGGCGGGCCACCCCATCTTGGCGGCGGAGCACGTGGAACGCGAAGTCGCAGTGGCACCACAACTGTTCACTTCCAGCCCGGACTATCTGTTGCGCGTGCGCGGCAGCAGCATGCGCGATGTGGGCATTCTCGACGGTGACCTGCTGGCCGTGCGCAGCACGCCCGAAGCCCGCAACGGCCAGATCGTGGTTGCCCGCCTGGGCGACGACGTCACCGTAAAGCGGCTCGAACATTTGGGCCAGACCATCAGGCTCCTGCCGGAAAACCCGGATTTCGAGCCGATCGAGGTTGGTGCGGGCGACGGGTTCGCCATTGAAGGCGTCGCCGTGGGGCTCATCCGCACCACCCCGCTGCACTGACCCACGACTGATTCAGCAGCTCCCATGCCTCCACGGGCGACGCATGGGAGCTTATGCCTGCTCAGGGCTGCACTGATCAGTGCTTCATCAGCCCTTCCGCGCCCGGGGCTGCCGGTTTGGCCGCAGCCGCTGCGGCCGCGTCAGCCGCCAGTCGGGCGACCTCTTCGTCCGACAACGGGGTAGGCATGTGCTGCAAGGCGACCTCCAAGACCCGATCGATCCAGCGAACCGGAATGATCTCCAGGTGGTTCTTCACGTTATCGGGGATCTCGGCCAGATCCTTGACGTTACCCTCGGGGATCATCACGGTCTTGATGCCGCCACGGTGCGCGGCCAGCAGCTTTTCCTTCAGCCCGCCGATCTCCAGGACCTCGCCACGAAGCGTGATTTCACCTGTCATGGCGACGTCTGCCCGCACCGGGATGCCGGTCAGCGCCGAAACCAGTGCGCTGGTAATGGCAATCCCCGCCGATGGGCCGTCCTTGGGAACCGCGCCTTCGGGGAAGTGCACGTGCAAATCCCGCTTTTCGAAGACCTGGTCGGCAATGCCCCAGCGCCGCGCCCGAGAGCGCACGACGGTGCGCGCCGCCTCCACAGATTCCTTCATGACATCGCCCAGCGAGCCGGTGCGCAGGACCACGCCCTTGCCCGGCATGTCTGCAACCTCGATGGTCAGCAAATCGCCTCCCACCTCGGTCCAGGCAAGGC
>DATNAI010000118.1:0-10103 GCA_035572875.1 Castellaniella sp.
AGCTACCCGTCTTCTTGTACTCGTCCAGCGAAGCCTTGAAGACGCCTTCGATCTCGGCATCCCAGGCGCCGGTGGCGACGATCTTCTTCATCAGCTCGGCGTGGTTCTGGTGCATGAAGGCGTGCAGGCCCTTCTCGAACGCCAGCACCTTGTTCACCGGCAGGTCGTCGAGGTAGCCCTTCTCGGCGGCGTACACCGACAGCGCCAACTCGGCGATCGACAGCGGCGCGTACTGCGACTGCTTCATCAGTTCGGTCACGCGCTGGCCACGGTCGAGCTGGGCACGGGTGGCCGGATCGAGGTCGGAGGCGAACTGCGCGAACGCGGCCAGCTCGCGGTACTGCGCGAGGTTGGTGCGGATGCCGCCCGACAGGCTCTTGATCAGGTTGGTCTGCGCGGCGCCGCCGACGCGCGACACCGAGATGCCGGCGTTGATGGCGGGACGGATGCCGGCGTTGAACAGGCTGGTCTCCAGGAAGATCTGGCCGTCGGTGATCGAGATCACATTGGTCGGCACGAACGCCGACACGTCGCCGGCCTGGGTTTCGATGATGGGCAGGGCCGTCAGCGACCCGGTCTTGCCCTTTACGGCACCCTTCGTGAATTCTTCGACATAGTGGGCGTTCACGCGCGCCGCACGTTCCAGCAGGCGGGAGTGCAGGTAGAACACGTCGCCCGGGTAGGCTTCGCGTCCGGGCGGACGGCGCAGCAGCAGGGATACCTGGCGATAGGCCCAGGCCTGCTTGGTCAGGTCGTCATAAATGATCAGCGCGTCTTCACCGCGATCGCGGAAGTATTCGCCCATGGTGCAGCCGGAGTATGCCGCCAGGTATTGCATGGCCGCCGAGTCGGAAGCCGGTGCGGCCACCACGATGGTGTATTCCATCGCGCCGTGTTCCTCGAGCTTGCGGACTACGTTGTTGATGGTGGACGCCTTCTGCCCGATGGCGACGTACACGCAGGTGACGCCCTTGCCCTTCTGGTTGATGATGGTGTCCACGGCCACGGCGGTCTTGCCGGTCTGGCGGTCGCCGATGATCAGCTCGCGCTGGCCGCGGCCGATGGGTACCATGGAATCGATGGCCTTCTGGCCGGTCTGTAGCGGCTGGGTCACGGATTGGCGGGCGATCACGCCCGGCGCGACCTTCTCGATGACGTCCGTTTCCTTGGCGTTGATGGCGCCCTTGCCGTCGATCGGAGCACCCAGCGCGTCGACCACGCGCCCCTTCAGTTCGGGGCCCACGGGCACCGCCAGAATGCGGCCGGTCGTCTTCACGGCGTCGCCTTCGGAGATGCCCACGTAGTCGCCCAGCACCACGGCGCCGACCGAGTCGCGCTCGAGGTTCAGGGCCAGGCCGAATTTGTTGTTGGGGAATTCGAGCATTTCGCCCTGCATCACGTCGGACAGACCGTGGATGCGCGTAATGCCGTCGGTCACGGATACGACCGTGCCCTGCGTACGCACGTCGGTCGAAGCGCCCAGGCCCTCGATGCGGGTCTTCAGCAGTTCGCTGATCTCGGACGGATTAAGTTGCATGGTAAGACTCCTGGAATCCTGTTGTATGGCTCATGCAGCCAGCGTGTCGCGCAGTTGCGCCAGACGGGCCTGCACGGAAGTGTCGAGCACATAGTCGCCCACCGTGACACGCACGCCACCGATCAGCTCGGAATCGACGGCGACCTGCGACTTGAGTTTGAGGCCGAACTTGCGCTCCAAGCCCCGGAGCAGATCCGCGACCTGAGCGTCCTCCAGCGGGAAGGCGCTGGTGATGCGTGCAAGCGCTGTCCCTTCCTGGCGATTGCGCAGCAATTCGAATTGCTCGGCGATCCGCGGCAACGCGTTGACCCGGTCGTTTTCGACGACCAGCGCGACCAGATTGGCCGCCGGCTCCGGCAGATCCTGGGGAACCAGCCCCACGAGAAGCTGCGTGCGCTGCGCGTCGGACAGCCGCGGGTCGCTCATCGCTTCCAGCACGTCGTCCATGCTGGAGACCTGCGCCAGCAACGACATCACGCCGGACCAGTATTCGAGCCCACGCGCATCGCTGCGCACCGATTCGAACAAGGCTTCGGCGTAAGGCCGCGCGATAGTAGATAGTTCAGCCATGAGTCGCCCTGGTTCAGAGTTGCGCCTTGAGCTGGTCGAGCAGCTCGGCGTGCGTCCTGGCATCGACCTCGCGGCGCAGGATCTGCTCGGCGCCCTTGACGGCCAGCACCGCGACTTCGGCTCGCAGAGTTTCCCGCGCACGCTGCACTTCCTGAGCGGCATCCTGGCGGGCCTGCGCAACGATCCGGGCCTTTTCGGCCTCGGCTTCGCGGCGCGCTTCATCGATGAGCGTGGCGGCCTGCTTTTCGGCTTCAGCCAGACGGGCATGGTTTTCCGTCTTCGAAGCCGCTTCCATCAGGCCCGCGCGCTGTTGCGCCTGGGCCAGGTCGGCCTTGCCCTTTTCGGCAGCCGCCAGGCCGTCGGCGATTTTCTGGCGGCGATCATCGATGGCCTTCGTCATGGGTGGCCAGATGAACTTCATCGTAAACCAACCCAGAACGAAAAACACGATCATCTGGAAAAAGAGAGTCGCGTTCAGATTCACGGTCGTTTCCCTAATTTACCCACTCGTGCCTCGCGGCAAGCCCGCAAGGCACCAAACCTGACCATTCGCCCGATACCGGACGGATGATCCCTGGCCCGCAAACGGTGCAGGCCTGTCCGTCATCAACCCACAAACGGGTTGGCGAACGCGAACAGCATGGCCAGGCCCACACCGATCAGGAAGGCGGCGTCGATCAGACCAACCAGCAGGAACATCTTGGTTTGCAGGGTGTTCATCAATTCAGGCTGGCGTGCCGAGGCTTCCAGGTATTTGCCACCCATCAGGCCGATCCCCAGGCAGGCGCCGATGGCACCCAGACCGATGATCAGACCGCAAGCCAGAGCAACGAACGCAACGTTGGTCATAACAACTCCTTGGTAAGTAAACGTTGTTTAGTCGAAAAATCAAAAAATGGAATTCAGGGCTAGCCCCGCAAACCGGCCCGGGATTCCCCGGGCGGCATTTCTAGTGGCCTTCGTGTGCCAGACCGATATACACCAGAGTCAGCATCATGAAGATGTAGGCCTGCAGCAACACGATCAGGACGTGGAAGATGGCCCATGCGGAACCCGCAATCACATGCCCGAACGCCAGACCGACGCTGGTGACATTGACTCCGGTCCAGGCCCCACCCAGCAAGGCGATCAGCAGGAACAGCAGCTCGCCCGCATACATGTTGCCGAACAACCGCATGCCCAGCGACACGCACTTCGCCACGTATTCGATGAGGTTCAGCAGAAAATTGAAAGGAGCCAGGATGATGGAGGCCACACCGTGCGCATGGAACGGGGCCGTGAAGAGCTCCTTCACCCAGCCGCCGGGATGCTTGATCTTGATGCCGTAGTACAGGGTCAGCACGAGCACGCCCAGGGACATGCCCATCGGAACGTTCAGGTCGGCCGTCGGCAGGATGCGGTGGTAGTACAGGGGATCGGCATGGGTGGCGCCCAGGCCCGTCATCCGGAAGATGGCGCCCATCAGATCCACCGGCACCAGGTCCAGCGCGTTCATGAGCGAGATCCAGATGAAGATGGTGAGCGCGAGCGGCGCCGCGAATTTGCGGGTGACTTCGTTGGGGATGATGCTCTTGGCTTCTTCGGCCACCATGCCGACCAGCATCTCGACCGCCATCTGGAAGCGGCCCGGCACGTCGGTCGTGGCGCGGCGCGCAGCGCGCCAGAGAAAGTACAGCACGACGATCCCGGTGAGGATGGACCAGAACAAGGAATCGTAATTGACGACGTTGAAGTTGACGATGTGTTCCTGCGGATGCGCGAGACTGTTCAGCTGCACCAGGTGGTGCTGAATGTATTCGGACTGCGGCGTCGATACTGCGTCGGCCATCGGAAAACCCTTCAAACGTAATCAAATCATGGCAGGCGGCGCAAGGCCATCAATACCACGTACCCTTTCATGACACCCAGCAACCCCAGCAGGAAGGCCGGCCACACCAGCCAGTCCCCCCAGCGCCAGGCCACCACTGCCACGATCGAGGCCGTGCCCAGCAACTTCAGGGCCTCGCCCCAGAAAAAAACCAGCGAACCCGCGCGCCTGGGCCCCAAGTACCCCAGCAACAGCCGCATGGCGAACAATGCATTGGGTACAAAATAGGCCACCGCCCCGATCAAGGCGGAAGCCCCAGCGTCAGATCCTGCAAATCCCCAAGCCCCCAGAATCACCAGCAACCCGGTCACCGCCTGAGCCGCGAGCGCCTGGAAGAGGCCAATTCGCGAGCGCCTGGCGATGCGGGCCCGATCCTGGTCGGACAGCTCCAATGCGGGAACCGGATCATCCACCGCTCGGCCTGTATCGGCCGATGGCGTCACCCTGCATCGAATATCCATAAAGCCAGATGCTCGCCTGTCGCCGCAGAGAGAAGCCCCAGGGGCCGCACCCGAGACAACGACAGTCAAACCATTTGATTATAACGGTTTTTGCGGGTGCCCACCGAGCGCCCCGACCAAAAAGGCGCACCATTTTAACCTAATTTTCAGGCGGCCGCGCCGGGGGCCCCTGCGACGGCCAGCGACACGCGCGGCCGTCGCAGCCCTCAGCAGTGCTTGAAATCCGGCTTGCGTTTTTCCACAAACGCCCGCATGCCTTCCTTCTGGTCTTCGGTGGCAAACAGCGCATGGAAGTTGCGATGCTCGAAGAGCAGCGATTCGGCCAGCGAAGATTCGAACGCGCGGTTGACACATTCCTTGGCCATCATGACCGAGGGCAGCGACTTGGACGCGATGACCTCGGCCGCGCCGATGGCCTCTTCGAGCAGGCGATCCGCCGGCACGATGCGCGCCACCAGGCCGGCGCGCTCGGCCTCGACCGCATCCATCATGCGGCCTGTCAGCACCAGATCCATGGCCTTGGCCTTGCCCACTGCGCGAGGCAGGCGTTGCGTACCGCCATAGCCCGGAATCACGCCCAGATTGATTTCCGGCTGGCCGAACTTGGCGTTCTCGGCCGCGATGATGAAATCGCAGACCATGGCCAGTTCGCAGCCGCCGCCCAGGGCGTATCCCGCAACCGCCGCGATGATGGGCTTGCGCACGCGGCGCAAGGCATCCCAGTCTCCCGCGATGTAGTCGGACTTGTAGACGTCCATATAGGACCACTCGGCCATGGCGCCGATGTCGGCACCCGCCGCAAACGCCTTCTCGTTGCCGGTCAGAACCATGGCGCCAATGTTCTCGTCGGCCTCGAAGACCCGCACGGCCGCCGCCAGTTCCGTGATGACGGCATTGCTCAGCGCATTCAGGACCTTGGGGCGATTCAGCGTCAACAACCCCACGCGCCCCCGGACTTCCGCCTTGATCAGCGATTCGCTCATGATGTCTCCAAAGTTAAACTAATGCGATGAAAAATGAACCCATCCGCTACCAGGTCGAAATGGCCGATCCCGCTGGCCACCGCTACACCGTCCGCCTGACCATCGCTCAACCCGATCCGCGCGGACAGGCACTGCGGCTGCCCGCCTGGATTCCCGGCAGCTATCTGATTCGTGATTTTGCCCGACAGATCGAATCTCTGCAGGCGCGCTGCGACGACAAGGCCGTCCCGGTGTCCAAGACCGACAGCGATACCTGGCAGTGTGCGCCCGCGGACGGGCCGCTTACCGTGCAATACACCGTGTATGCGTGGGATCTGTCGGTGCGCGGCGCGCACCTCGATGAAAGCCATGCCTTCTTCAACGGAGCGAGCCTGTTCCTGGCGGTCGTAGGCCAGGAATCGAAGCCGTGCCTGCTGGATATCCGGCCCCCTGCGCACGGGCGAGGATGGCAGGTCCACACTGCCCTGCCGGCCGCGACCGGCCAGCCCGATGCGGCCGCCCCGCTGGGTTTCGGCACCTACCGCGCCCCCGACTACGATGCGCTGATCGACTTTCCGGTGGAAATCGGAACGCCGCAGTGCATCAGCTTCGAGGCGCACGGCGCCATCCATGACCTCGTCTTTACAGGCGTGGTTCCAGCGCTGGACCTGCAGCGCATCGCCAGCGACGTACAGAAGATCTGCTCGGCACAGATCGAGCTGTTCGAACCCGAAACCCGGCGTGCGCCGTTTCTGGATAGTGCACAGCGCTATGTGTTCCTCGTCATGGTGACAGGCGACGGCTACGGCGGACTGGAACACCGGGCCAGCACCGCGCTGGCCACGCGACGCAGCGACCTGCCGGCAACGGGCTGTCCGGTGCCTGAGGGCTACACCTCCTTTCTCGGGCTGGTGAGCCATGAATACTTCCACACCTGGCACGTCAAGCGCATCAAGCCGGCGGCTTTTGCGCCATACGACCTGAGCCGCCGCAACCACACGAAGCTGCTCTGGGTGTTCGAAGGCTTCACGTCCTACTACGACGATCTGATGCTGCTGCGGGCCGGGGTCATCGACGAGAACGCGTATCTGAAGCTGCTGGCAAGAACTCTGGATCAGGTGGCCCGCGCGGGCGGCCGCCACAAGCAGTCCGTCGCGGAAAGCTCATTCGACGCCTGGACGCGTTATTACAAGCAGGATGAAAACTCGGCCAACGCGCTGGCGAGCTACTACACCCATGGTTCGCTGGTCGCCTTGGGTCTGGACCTGGAAATCCGGCGGCAGACGGGCGGCACCCGTAGCCTGGACGACGTGCTGCGGATGCTCTGGCGGCGCTACGGGCGGACCTTCTACCAAGGCAGGCCCGTCGGGATCCCCGAGGACGGGATGCCCGCACTGATCGCCGAGGCAACGGGGGCGGACGTCAGCGACTTCATCCGGCGCCACGCCGACGGCCGCGAAGACATCCCGCTGAAAGCCGCACTGGCCCGCGAGGGCATCACACTCACGGTACGCCCCGAGCATGATCGCCCGACGCTGGACATCCGCACCCGGGCCGAGCCAGGGGGACTGCGGCTGGCTACAGTTTACGAACACGGACCCGCCCACCGCGCGGGCCTGTCGGCCGGTGATCTGGTCGTGGCAGCCGACAACCTGAAGGTCGCGGACGCCGGAGGTCTCGACCTTCTGCTGGACCGTCACAAGGCCGGCGACCGGATCACAGTGCACGTCTTCCGCCGGGACGAGCTGCGACGCTACACCGTCCGGCTGGGTCGACCGGTGCCGCTCCAGCATGCGCTCGCGCGCGCCGCGCAGGATGCCGCATGAAGACCCGCCGCATCATTCTGGACGGCCTGACCGTCCAGGCCTCCATCGGCATGCTGGAAGCCGAGCGTCTGCGGCCCCAGCCCGTGGTGATCCACGCCGAGTTCGACACCGACGCCTCGCAGTCCGTGGACGATCACGACATCAAGACTGTCCTGGATTACCGCCAGTTGCGCACGGCGCTGATCGACGAGGCCACCCGAGGTCACGTCGACCTGCTGGAAACGCTGGTCGAGCGCACGTTGGGCCGGATCCTGCGGGACTTTCCGGACGTCCTCCAGGCGACCGTGCGAATCTGCAAGCCCGGCGCCTTCGACGACTGCGACGCCGTGTGCATTGAACAATCTCGCCGCCGCCGCTGACTGCACCGCCGACCTCCGCGCACCGCCTTGAACCAAAGCACATGCCATGATCTCCACTGAAGCCTCCACCGCCGCCCCCCGCACCCGCTTGAGCGTGAACGAAAACAAACTGGTCAAGCGGCTGCTGCGGGAGACCGGCCGCGCCATCGGCGACTACCACATGATCGAAGACGGCGACCGCGTGATGGTCTGCCTGTCCGGCGGAAAGGACTCGTACGGGCTGCTGGACATTCTTCTTACCCTGCGCGAGCGGGCGCCCATCAGCTTCGAGGTCATCGCGGTCAATCTGGACCAGAAGCAGCCCGGCTTTCCGGAGCATGTGCTGCCAGACTACCTGAGCGCACGCGGCATCCCGTTCCACATCGAGAACCGGGACACCTACTCAGTGGTCAAACGCCTGATTCCAGAGGGCAAGACCACCTGTTCGCTGTGCTCACGCCTGCGCCGGGGAATTCTGTACCGCGTGGCCCGCGAGCTGGGCGCGACCAAGATCGCGCTAGGCCATCACCGCAATGACATCCTCGCCACCTTTTTCCTCAACCTGTTCTACGGCGGGCGCATGAAAGCCATGCCGCCCAAGCTGGTGTCGGACAACGGCGAGCACATCGTCATCCGGCCGTTGGCCTATGTACGCGAAAGGGACTTGATCGCCTTCGCCAGGCTGCGGGAATTCCCGATCATTCCGTGCAATCTGTGCGGCTCCCAGGAAAACCTCAAACGCAAGGAAATCAACCGCATGCTGGAGGAATGGGATCGGCATTTTCCGAATCGGACCTGGAACGTGTTCCGGGCCTTGTCGCACGTCGTGCCCTCCCACCTCATGGACCCCGCGCTCATGGATTTCGCCCACCTGCAAGCCACGGGACGGGTTGACGCCGACGGCGACCACGCCTTCGATGCCGAAGACTTTTCGGCGCCGGCGTTCTCGGAGGATGAAGATGAAAGCGAGGCAACGGACGCCTTGTCCGGGGAACTGCAAGAGCGCATCATCGTCCGGCCGCCCCCTAAGACTGGGGGCGCCTGATCTGGCACCACGCCTTACTCGGGGAAGGCCCCATCGCTCAGTGGCTCCTTCCCGCCTGACGAGGCGTTAGGGGAGGAAGGCACCTCTTGCACAGGCGTGCCGCCATCCGGCACCCCCGACAAGAGGGCGACGTGCGCCAGTTGTTCAGCCAAAAAATCAATGAACACGCGGGCACGGGCGGGCATCAACCTCGAGGGGAACAAGGCCATGAGGGGAATGGGCTCGAAGGCCCAGTCCGGCAGGACCCTGGTCAGACGAGCGCTCAACCGCTTATCGCTGACCGAGAGCGGCACGATCCCCATCCCCATTTCGGCCATTTGCCGCAACATCAGGACATGGTTCATTGCCATGCGGCCATGGACTCGAACAAGCCGTCCTTCGCCGCCCGCCGAATACAGGCGCCAATCCGTATCTTCTCGCGCCGTGCTGGTGCGCAGGCACTCGTGGCCCACCAGCGCTTCGGGCGTAGTGGGCGCCCCGTGGGTTCTCAGGTACTCAGGCGAGGCATACAGCCCCAGCAACAGGGCGCCCAGGCGATGCGTCACGATGCCCGAATCAGTCAAGCGCGACGCCCGGATCACGACATCGTAGTCGTCCGATTGCAAGTCGATCCTGCGTACGCTCAGGTCGTACTCGCATTCGATATCCGGATAACGGCATGAAAACTCGCGCAAGGCCGCCTGGAGGAACGCCAGCGCCAGGCTGGATGGCAGTGAAACCTTGAGTCGCCCTCGCGGCTGCTGCGTATCGTCCAGCAGCATCTCGTGCGCCACGCGCGCGCGCTCCACGATGGGCTGGCAGCGCTCCAGGTAAATGGCGCCGGCACGGGTGAGCGCGACCTTGCGCGTGGACCGATTGAAGAGCCGGACCCCAATGGATTTTTCCAGGTGGGACAAACGCCTGGACACCGTGGAGGGCGGCATGTCCAGCGCCTCGCCCGCGCGGGTGAAGCTCTGACTGCGGCCGACCTCGACGAACAGCTCGATATCGTTCAGGGAAGGAATCATGAGGAGAAACGCAGCAAGTCCCTATCCGAACATTGTCGCGCATTCAAGGAGGGATTACCCGCAAAAATGGAAAGCTGTATTCGCACCGGGCCGGTTTATTGCACCGCACCGGCCGCGCAGACTGGTCATTTAGGAGCAGGAGGAACGCGTCGACCGGAAAGCCCAGGCGCTCTGCTTCAAGACCTACTTTGAATGAAGGAAACCATCATGAAGATCAGCATCACGCTTACAGCGGTCGCACTCGGCTTGGCCAGCATGGGACTGGCCCAAGCCGCGGAGACCAGCGGGACCACCGCAAACATGCAGGCAGACGTCGTCAGCAGCGAAGTAGGCCATGACCCGTATTATCCGCACATCGTCGAACAAGGCGGCATGACGCGCGCTCAGGTTATGCAGCAACTCCAGCAAGCCGAAAGCAGCGGCACGGCGACCAGCAGCCACGACGACCCCTACTATCCGCAGTCCGTCATTGCACACGCACCAACGACCA
>DATNAI010000119.1:0-2633 GCA_035572875.1 Castellaniella sp.
CGACCACCGGTGCGCCGCCGCCGATCTGGACGGCATGCCCGCCCCAACGGACGGCCACCGCCCGCGTCGGCCGGCGCGGCGCAACGGACGGTTCGGTGCTTTCGGATGCGAGATTCATGACCGCAGGGCCTTCAACCAGTCAAAAACCAGCCACCGGTCCGGTACCCAGCCGCGGTCGATGGCGTAGAAGCCGACGACACAGAACAGAATGAGGATGAGCAGCAGCCAGGCCCAGGTGCGATGCGCGGGTTCGCCCGCCGCATTGAGATCCGCCTGCTGCAAGGCCCGCCGCGCACCCAGTGCCGTGACGGTGGGATGCGGGCGCGTGGAACCCACGGCGCCATCCAGCGAGCGCAGGACGGCATCGACGTCAGCCCCGAGAAACCGCGCGTAGTTGCGCACCAGGCCGCGCAGCGGCACGCCCACGGGCAGCTTGTCCCAGGAGCAGGATTCCAGGTGGCCGAGCTGCAGCGCGGAATACTTGACACGGGCGGAGACCTCGGAGAGCGTCAGGCCACGGGCCTCGCGCAACGTCTTCAGCGTGCCGCCCACGGAATTGATCGCCGCGGCGTCGGCATCCGGGTGGTGCAGACCGTCCTTGAGAGGTTCGCTCATCCATGCTCCTTGTTTCGTATGACGATGCGCGCCCGGTCGGGCTTGCGCTCGTTGATGCGCGTGCGGTCCTGGACTTCGCCAGCCAGCTGCCCGCATGCGGCGTCGATATCGTCGCCCCGCGTCTTGCGCACCGTCACCACCAGGCCGGCATCCGTCAACTGCTGGGCGAACAGCCGCACGCGTGCCGGCGGCGAACGCTTCAACCCCGACTGGGGGAAAGGGTTGAACGGAATCAGATTGAACTTGCAGCGAACCTGCCGGGCCACATCAACCAAGCCCCGGACCTGCTCGTCGCCGTCATTCACGCCGTCGAGCATAATGTACTCGAAGGTGATGAAATCGCGCGGCGCCACCTGCAGGTAGCGATTGCAGGACGCCAGCAGTTCAGCCAGCGGATACTTGCGATTGAGCGGCACCAGTTCATCGCGCAATTCGTCGGTGGGCGCATGCAGCGATACCGCCAGTGCCACCGGACAATCCCGGGCCAGGCGGTCGATCATGGGCACCACGCCGGAAGTCGATACCGTGACGCGCCGCCGCGACAGGCCATAGGCGTGATCATCCACCATCAACCGCAGGGCACCCAGCACCTGATCGTAATTCAACAGCGGCTCGCCCATCCCCATCATCACCACATTGCTCACCGCCTGGGGGGACTCCACCGGCGCACCGTTGAGCCGGGCGCCGGCCGGATCGAGGCGCAGCGCGCGATTGGCATACCAGAGCTGGCCGACGATTTCGGCCGTGGTCAGATTGCGGCTGAAACCCTGGTAGCCCGTCGAACAGAAGGGACAACCCACGGCGCAGCCGGCCTGGCTGGAGACGCACAGCGTGCCGCGATCGTCTTCCGGAATGAAGACGGTCTCGATGGCGTTGCCCATACCCATGTCGAAGAGCCACTTGCGGGTACCGTCCCCGGAACGCTTTTCGATGTTCAGACGCGGCGGCTGGACGATGCAGTCCGACTCCAGGCGGGCACGGAAGTCCTTGGCCAGGTCGCTCATGTCCTGGAAATTGTCCACGCCGCGCTGATGCACCCACTGGGAGAGCTGGCGTGCCCGGAACGGCTTGCCGCCCCACTGCCCGACCAGCGCCGTCAGCGCAGACGGATCGAGCCCCAGCACATTGGTCAGTGCCCCGCGTACCGCGGGTGCTTTGGGAGCATCGCCGAGGACTTCGGCAATGGCCGTATCAAGAGCAGACATGGAACAGAATCATCCAGAGAAACGGGCCGGCGGCACAGTGCTGCCGGCCCCGCAGCCATCACCGGCTGTGAATGTTGCTTTCCGGGAAGAAGAACGCAATTTCCACAGCAGCCGTCTCGGGCGCATCGGAACCATGCACGGCATTGGCGTCGATGCTGTCGGCAAAGTCGGCGCGGATGGTACCGGCGGCGGCCTTTTTCGGATCCGTCGCGCCCATCAGGTCGCGGTTCTTTGCAATTGCATTTTCGCCTTCCAGGACCTGCACGAACACCGGGCCGGACACCATGAACTCCACCAGATCGTTGTAGAACGGGCGGCCCTTGTGCACGGCGTAGAAGCGCTGTGCGTCGTCGCGCGAGAGCTGCTGCATGCGGGCGGCGATGACCTTCAGTCCGGCCTCCTCAAACCGCGCGACGATCTGGCCGATCGCGTTCTTGGCAACCGCATCGGGCTTGATGATGGAAAGGGTACGTTCAATAGCCATAAAGATTCCAGTGAATGGACAAAGGAGGGCATCCCGCCGGCTGCCTGATGCCACGACCAGCCAGCCAGGCGAAACGCCGGACGCGTTTCCCCAATGAAAACAAGGGTTTCGTTCAAACTGACGATAACCCGGCATTTTAACATGCGCAGCTTTTGCACCAAGCGCCTAAAATGGGCCTTTTTCGTGAGCGTGCCCGCCGCCCCGCGCGACGCCCGCCGGCCGGCGCGGCCATCAGATCCAGACTGTCAGGACCCATGAGCGATTCCCCCACCCCCTCCCTGCCCAAGAGCTTTGAACCCCAGGACATCGAGTCCCGCTGGTACGACGAA
>DATNAI010000120.1:0-18138 GCA_035572875.1 Castellaniella sp.
GACCGCACCCGGAACGTGACCCGCCGCATAAACGTCAGCGGGCCGGATATCGATCACACGAACTTCCGGCGTCTGGCGTGCCGCATCGAGTTCCGCGGGGGTGAGCAGCGGCTGCGCGGCCCAGGTAGCGGACGATGCCCCGGCCGCCAGCGCCAGGAGGCTCAAAATCTTCAACAAGGATTTCATGATTCAGGCCTGAAATAAAACGGAGAACGCTGCATTTTCTCAGATACAAAACCCAGACGAAACCATTTCATTATAACTTTTAGTTCTGTTGAAATGGCCGCAATGGTCCTGCCATATTGGCCGGAATCACCTGGACGACCTGGGCGGCGCTGTCTGTCGCGGCGGCGAGCGCATCCTGAGGGGCCGCACCGCTCGCCCATGCGTGCGTGAAGGCGGAGGCGAAAGCGTCTCCCGCTCCGATGGTGGACACGGCGGACACCGGACGGGCTGCCTGGAAATGCGCCTGCGCGCCATCATAAAAAACGGCGCCTGCCGCACCCAGCGTCACAAGCACGCACTGGCCGGGCCGGTGCGTCAGCCGTTGCGCGAGGGATCCGGCCGCCTGAGGTGAAACGGCGTCCCCGTCCGAGAGCGACTCGTCGCACAGGCGGGCTGCCTCGAAGGCGTTGACGCACATCAGGTCGGCGCGATCCCACAGGTCATGCAGCGCCTGCGGATGAGAGAGCTGCCGCGCGCCCGGCGTCACCACCAGCTTGAATCCCGCGGACAATCGCGCCGTTAGCGCCTGAACCAGCCAGTCCTGCGACTTCAGTGACAGGCCGGTCACGTACACGACGTCTGACCGCTCCAGATCGGCGAAGCCCTTCTCGCCCACCCAGGCGCTGGCCCCGCGCTGGGCATAAGCGCGTGCCGCCCCCTTGTCATCCACCATGACCACCGCCTTGCCCGTGGGCAGCGCATGGTCCGGAATCACGGCGCGCACGCCATGGCGCTGCAAGAGATCGCGCACCAGCCCGCCCTCCAGATCCCGCCCGACGCATGCGTGCACGGTCACCTCCGCCCCGCGACCCGCCACATTCAGCGCCGCATTGACGGCCCCGCCACCGGCGTAGAGCCCGATATGGTCCACGTCCTGCTTGGCGCCCAGCATGGGGCGCACGCGTGAGACCACGATATCCACAATGGCCGCGCCAATCGTCGTGAACCGCATGCCTGTTCTGCCCGAAGTCTTATGACCCGGTCACAGTAACGGCCCGAGCGGCATCGGCGCAAGCGACTGCACACAATTCGGGTTAACCCGCACCACACCACGTTACACTGGAAGCCTTCATCTCTTGTCGACCCGCCGACTGCCGCCCGTCCATGTCCCCACCCGCTCCTCCGCCCGCCTTGTCAGTTCCACTGCGTCCGGCCGCCCGCGCGGGGTGGGTGATCTTCGCGCTGGCGATCGGGGCCTTTGCCATCGGGACGACGGAATTCGCCACCATGAGCCTGTTGCCGTACTTCGCGCAGGACCTGGGCATAGACGCGCCCACGGCCGGCCACGTCATCAGCGCCTATGCCCTGGGGGTGGTCGTCGGAGCGCCGCTGCTGACCGTCCTGGCCGCACGCGTAGCCCGGCGCACGCTGCTCATCGCGCTGATGGGTCTCTTTGCGCTCTTCAACGGACTGTGCGCGTTCGCTCCCAGCTATCATGCGTTGCTGGTGCTGCGGTTCCTGAGCGGCTTGCCCCACGGTGCGTACTTCGGCATCGCCTCACTGGTGGCCGTCTCGCTGGTGCCGCACTCGCGGCGCAACCAGGCGGTCGGGCGCATGTTCCTGGGCCTGACGGTGGCGACCATCATCGGTGTCCCCTTCGCCAACTGGCTGGGGCATGCGCTCTCGTGGCGCTGGGGCTTTGGCCTGGTGAGCCTCTCGGGGCTCACCACCATGGGGCTGGTGGCGTGGCTCGCGCCGCGCACGCCGCCGGCCCCGGGTGCCAGCCCCTGGCGCGAACTGGGCGCCCTGAAGCACCTGCAGGTCTGGCTGACGCTGGCCACCGGCGCCGTGGGCTTCGGCGGCCTGTTCGCGGTCTACACCTATCTGGCCGACGTCCTGCTGCAGGTTACGCACGTCTCCCCCGATACCCTCCCCCTGGTGCTGGCCGTCTTCGGCATCGGGCTTACGCTGGGGAACATCCTGGTGCCGTGGCTCGCGGACAGGGCGCTCATGCCCACGGCGGGGGGCCTGCTCCTCTGGAGCGCCGCCACGACAGCCCTGTTTCCGCTGACCGCGGGGAACGTCTGGGCGCTATCGATCAACGTATTCTTCATCGCTTTTGCCGGCGCGCTGGGAACCATCCTGCAAACACGGCTCATGGACGTGGCCCAGCACGCCCAGGGACTGGCCGCGGCGCTGAACCATTCGGCGTTCAATTTCGCCAACGCGCTGGGCCCACTGTTGGGCGGTATGGCGATCGCCGGCGGCTACGGCTGGACGTCGCCCGGGCTGGTCGGCAGCGCCCTGGCGCTGGCGGGCTTTGCGATCCTGATGATGTCGGTCGCCGTGGACCGGATTCGGCGACAGGCGCCCGCAGGCGCCTGAGGGCGGGACACAGATCCCGCGTCCGAGCCAAGCCACCCACACCTGCGGGCTACAAGCAGCCGGTCGGGACCGCCTTCAGCCTATCTTGTCTTGTGTGCGGGTTTCGAAGTCGGAAGCGGCATGGCGCTCGCGAAGCTGTTCGGCCGGTTCGCCCGAGGTGCGGTTCACCATTCGCCCGCGCCGCACGGCGGGACGGTCGCCGATGATGTTCGCCCAGCGCTGTACATGGGGATAATCCTGGACCGACAGGAATTCGGCCGCGCCATAGACGCGATTGAGCACCACGCCCCCATACCACGGCCAGATCGCGATATCCGCAATGGTGTATTCGTCACCGGCGATGAACGGATGATCGGCCAGGCGCCGGTTCAGCACGTCCAGTTCGCGTTTGACTTCCATCGCGAAGCGGTCGATCGCATATTCGATCTTGAACGGCGCGTAGTTATAGAAGTGTCCGAAACCCCCGCCCAGATACGGCGCGCTGCCGACCTGCCAGAACAGCCAGGACAGGCACTCCGTGCGTCCCGGCAGGTCTTTGGGCAGGAAAGCCCCGAACTTCTCCGCCAGGTAGAGGAGGATGGAACCCGATTCAAAGATACGAACGGGTTGCGGTCCGCCGCGGTCCACCATGGCGGGGATCTTGGAATTCGGATTCACCCCCACAAAGCCGCTGCCGAATTGATCGCCCTCGCCGATGCGAATCAGCCAGGCGTCATACTCCGCCCCGGCATGGCCCGCCGCCAGCAGCTCCTCGAGCAGAATGGTGACTTTCTGGCCGTTGGGCGTGGCCTGCGAATATAGTTGCAGCGGATGCTTGCCCACCGGCAGCACCTTGTCGTGAGTAGGCCCGGCGATCGGCCGGTTGACGCTGGCAAACCGGCCGCCATTGGGCTTGTCCCAGGTCCAGACTTTAGGCGGTACGTATTGGGCAGGATGGGTCATGTTGCTCCTTCGAACCATGGCGAAAGCCGGCCCGCCGCGCCCGTTTTGCGGCCAGCGCCCAGCCTCCGGATCCGTTCATCGGTCATTCAATAGTGTGGGGGACGTTCGTTGGCCAAAGGCGCCGAGGCGGGATCGGACCCCATGATCTGCTGCCGGCGAACATCGGCCAGCTCGCGCGTCAGTGCATCCAGATGCTCCTGCTGCCTGAAGATCGTCCGGTTCAGGTCGTCGAGCAGATCCTCGGCCAGCGCGAGCTTCGATTCCAGCGTCACCAGCCGCGCTTCCAGCGTTGTTGCGTCATGAGTCATGCCGTCAAGCATACCTCAACGGTGCGCGCTGGATTTCGCGCCGAGTCGCCC
This sequence comes from Castellaniella sp., assembly GCA_035572875.1. Classification (GTDB taxonomy): domain Bacteria; phylum Pseudomonadota; class Gammaproteobacteria; order Burkholderiales; family Burkholderiaceae_B; genus Castellaniella. The sequence continues at coordinate 3,852 of DATNAI010000120.1, forward strand.
GACACGCTGCCGGGGCGAACCCGCCTCAGCGAGGTCCAACCGTGCCACGCCGCACCCGCCCCGCCGGGTGCAGCTTCAGCGGGGCTTGGCCGCCGCGCGCCGCTGAAGGGACTTTTGCAGCCACCACAGCAGCCGCACCGCCAGCAATGCCGCAAGAATCCAGGCCGAAACACGGGGCTCCAGATAGTCGTTCTTGCCCGCGCGCATCCAGAAAAAATGCCAGACCGACAGGATCGCCGCCGGGTAGATCAGCCAGTGCAGGCGCGTCCACCAACGGCCCAGCCTGCGCATCCAGCCATGGGTGGAGGTCAGCGCCAGCGGTATCAGGCACAGCACCGCCAGCGCCCCGATGCCGATGAAGGCCCGCTGCCACAGGTCGGTCCACATGGCGGCAGGATCTCCACCCCGGTCCCAGATCGCCCAGGCGATCACGTGCAGCACTGTGTAGAAAAATGCGTAGAGGCCGAGCTTGCGACGGTGCCGCAACAGGCCATTCCAGCCCGTCAGGCGCCGGATGGGCGTCACCATCAGCACGATCAGCAGCAGAATGAGTGCCCAGTCACCCGACGACCACGTCAGGAACAGCGGCGGATTGACCGTCAACTCGTCCGAAAAACCCAGCACAATCCAGCGCAGCAGCGGGAACAGGCCGATCAGATGAATGCACAGCCCGAGCCGCCAGCCGGCACCGCCGCGCCCGCCCGAACCCGGCCGCGCGGCACGCGGTCGTCCGCCCGGCGCCCGGCTGCGGCGAGGAGCAGGTATCGCCCCGTTCATGTCCCGATCGACCACGTGGATCCTTCAGAATCTTCAGACCTTCAGAAATTGCGCCGCAGGTCCATTCCCTTGTACAGCCCCGAGACGGCATCGGCGTACCCGTTGAACGGCTGCGTCGGAAGTCGGGCCGCGAAGAAACCCGAACCAATGCGACGCTCCGTCGCCTGACTCCAGCGGGGGTGCGGCACCGCCGGATTCACGTTGGCATAGAAACCATACTCCTGGGGCGCCGCCCGCATCCAGCTGGTCTCCGGCTGAGTGGCTTGGAAATGGATACGCACCAGCGCCTTGCCCGACTTGAAGCCGTATTTCCACGGGATGATGACGCGCACCGGGGCACCGTTCTGCGCCGGCAGTTCGCGTCCGTAGACACCGAACGTCAGCAAGGTCAGCGGATGCATGGCCTCGTCCATGCGCAGGCCCTCTGTATAGGGCCAGTCCAGGATGCCTTCACTCACGCCCGGCATGTTCTTGGGCTGCAAGGCGGTGGTGAACACCACGTACTTGGCATCGCCCGTCGGCTCCACGTGCGAGAGCAGGTGCGACAGCGAATAACCGGTCCATGGAATCACCATGGACCAGGCCTCCACGCAGCGCAGGCGATACACGCGCTCCTGCAGCGGCGCGAGTTTGCGCAAATCATCGAGATCCAGTGTCATCGGCTTGCGCACCGCGCCGTCGATCTGCACCGTCCAGGGCTTGAGCTGCATGCGCCCGGCGTACTCCGACGGATCGCCTTTGCCCGTTCCGAATTCGTAGAAATTGTTGTAGGTGGTGATGTCCTTCCAGGAGTTCACCGCCTCGACCGTGGGCCAGCGGGTATCTTTGGTCGCCGGAAGCACCGGCCCCACAGGCCCCGGATCAGCCGCAGCCCGCGTCAGCGCCGGAGCGCCCAGTGCCAGCGGCGCGAGCGCGGCGCCCTGCATGAATCGCCGACGGGCCCGCCACACGGACTCCGGCGTAATGTCCGAGGGCGATAGGCCAATATCCCAAATCCTGCGCATGATGCACCTCCGGTGTCCATGCTACTGCCAGGGGCTTTGCGGGGGAAGCATCCCCACCCTAAAGTTCGCGCCCCCTCCTCCGTTAACGAGGCTGAACAGGAGGTCACTCGGTTTGTCGTCCTGGGCAAAAAGCGCGAGATCCTCGCCATAAACACTTAGGAGTCTTTCATGGCTGTCATCAACACAAACTATTTGTCCCTGGTCGCCCAGGGCAATTTGAACAAATCCCAGTCGGCCCTGGGTACCGCCATCGAGCGCCTGTCCTCCGGCCTGCGCATCAACAGCGCCAAGGACGACGCTGCGGGTCAGGCAATCGCCAACCGCTTCAGCGCAAACATCACGGGCCTGACCCAGGCCTCGCGCAACGCCAACGACGGGATCTCCATCGCGCAAACGACGGAAGGTTCGTTGAACGAAATCAACAACAACCTGCAACGCATCCGGGAACTGTCGGTACAGGCTGCCAACGGCACGAACTCGCCGTCCGACCTCAAGTCCATCCAGGACGAAATCACCCAGCGCCTGGACGAAATCAACCGCGTATCGGATCAGACGCAGTTCAACGGCGTGAAGGTACTGGCCAGTAACCAGAACCTGTCGATCCAAGTGGGTGCCGACGACAGCCAGACGATCAACATCGACCTGAAACAGATCACCTCTACCACGCTCGGCCTGAACTCGCTGGACATGGCGAACCAGCGCGTCTCCGCCAATATGACGGCTGTCGATACGTCCGGGAACCTCTCTGCGGCCGCCTCGGCTCAGTCTGTTGCTCTGAACTTCCCGCCCAGCGGAAACACCTTTACTGCGGAAGTGGTCGAATCGGGTGCATCCTCCGGCAAGCTGGTGGTGACGGACGGCACCAACTACTATGCTGCTACGTACAACTCCAGCACCAATGCCATCACGTTCGACAGCAGCAGCACAGCATTGTCAGCGGCGGACGTGGGCTCTGCGACCAGCGCGGGCACGGCAACCTTCTACGATTCCAACAACAACCTCACCAGCCTGAGCAACATCTCGGGCGCATCCAAGACCGACAGCAACACCGTTACTTACCAGCTGTACCGCGAAAACGCCGCTGCTGGCGCGAACACGTTCTACGTCACTGACGGTACGAAGGTATGGAACGCCTCCGTGAACACGAGCACAGGAAATGTGACGCTCGGTGCGACCACGGGTGCTGTGACTTCTGGGGACCTGGCCACCGCCGCCTACACCCAAGCAACTAATGGCGTGCTGACTATTCCAGGCACAGCTGCCGTGGCCTGGGACACTTCCGCAGCCTATACCGCGCTGGGCACGGGCTCGGGCAAAACCAACGCCTTGTATCAAGACAAAGACGGCAGCTACTTCATCAAGCACGTCGAAGGAACTGGCGACAGTGCCGTTACATCGTATTATGCGGCCACTGTGGATACCAGCACCGGGAAGGTGACGCAGGGCGCCCAGACGGTCGTGGATCCGCTCGCGGCCATCGACAGCGCGCTGCAACAGGTGGACGGAATGCGTTCGAATCTGGGTGCCGTCCAGAATCGCTTCGAGTCCACCATCGCCAACCTGTCCAACACCGTCACCAACCTGACGGCCGCCCGCTCGCGGATCCAGGACGCGGACTACGCGACCGAGGTGTCCAACATGACGCGTGCCCAGATCCTGCAACAGGCTGGTACCGCCGTTCTGGCCCAGGCGAACCAGGTTCCGCAGACGGTTCTGTCGCTGCTGCGCTAAGCATAGGTCGCCGGTGGCCGGGGCCGACGCCCCGGCCACTTGCCCAGGCTATTTGAAGCCGCTATCCTGCCAGGCTAGCGGCTTTTTAGTGGAGATTGACTCGGTGCCTACGCCCTCAGACCCCTCGCTCCCCTTATCGGGTGACTGCGGTGTGGTGACTCACGACAGGCCGTCCCGAAACACGTCGCCAGCCCATGTTCAGGCCGTTGCTGTCCTGTACGGGCTGCGGCCGCCGCCATTGGAAACGGCTCGGGTACTGGAACTAGGCTGCGGGCGGGGCCACAACCTGCAGGCGTTCGCGCTCAGTCACCCCAAGGCCCAGGTGGTAGGCGTGGGGCTGTGGTCGGACGAGCTTGAGGCTGCCCGGGACGAGGCTCAGGCTTTGGGAGTACAAAATCTGATCTTCCGGCAGGTTTCGTTCACGGATATCGATCGGTCGCTGGGTCTGTTCGATTACATCATCGCGCGCGACGAATATACCTGGGCTCCCGACGCAGTTCGTCGTGCCATTTTTAGACTCTGCGCACAGAATCTGGCACCGCGAGGCGTCGCCGCGCTCGGCTATCACACCTGCCCTGGCTGGCACGCCGGAGACACCTTGCGCGATGCGATCCAGTTGCACGCGCATTCGGTGACAAGCCTGGCTGATATCCAGGAACGGGCCACGGCGGCGCTGCTCATGATGGACGGGGGCCTGGCCCTGAGAGCGGCTGATTACGACGAAATCCGGCAGGCTGCCCGGCGGATGATCAGACGGCCTCAATATTATGTCAACGCAGACTTTCTGCAGCGCGCGAACACCGGCAGCTATCTGCTGGACGTCGTGGGCGCCGCTCAGGCAGAGAATTTGGCCTATGTCGGCGACTGCGCGCCTTATGAGGAGCAGGCATCATATTATGGCCACAGCGTGCAGTTGCAGAATGGCCTGATGTCGATGGGCCAGGCGGGCCCCGTCCGACAACAGTACCTGGACTTTGCAGTCAATCGGAAGTCCCGCTTGAGCCTGTTTACCCAAGCGGGTGAAATGACGACGGCCGGACCGGGCCCCATCTGGCAGAATTTGGCGCGATTGTACTTCGCCTGCAGTCTGAAGCGAAAGGTATCGCCGACCGTCGATACCGGTAAGCGTGTCCCGTTCATCGCACCGAGCGGGCAAGTATTGGAACTGGAAGACCCGCTGCAAATCGCGCTGTGCGACACCTTGTCGCTGGTGTGGCCACAGAGCCTGCACTTCGCGTCGCTGCTCAAGGCCACTGGCCCCCAACTATTGCCCGCGAAGACTCAGCCGGAGCAGCATGAGGCCGTTCTACAGGCACTGGAAGCTTTGCTGCCGATCGACCACATCCATTACCGAGCAGAACCTGGCCCCTACGATACCGACGACAGCCCGGACATCATCCAGCTTCTGGATTTCGTGGGCCACGCCGACGGTGCCGAACGAGACATTCAGCGGCAGCACGTCCATCTGGACCTATGGGGCGACTTTCAGAACATCACCCTGGGCCGATCCCCGGCCGCCATGAACGAGATCCTGGAGAAGCTGGCATCTGGGGAAACGGACCTTCTGCTCGGGCATCCCGAGCTGATCGACTTCATCGAACACCTGAAATGGCACGGACTGCTGCGGGGGTCCAGCCGGGCCTGGGTTCAGTATTACGCGACTGTCCTCTCGGTTGGGGACGACCGGAACATCACCCCCAAGCTGCATCTGCTGCCCAGCTACATTGCTCATTATTGCAAAATTCATGATGAAGTCCCGGGCATCAAACCCGGCAGCCTGCTGAGAAAAATATCCAAGCAGCCACCCACGACACGCATGCAGGCGATCAGCAAGCTCAGAGCGCAAGGTGCATACGAGCAAATGGCCAAGGAGACAACCCGGCTGATCGCTGATTTTCCGGACCACTATTGGGCCTGGAATGCCAAGGCGCTGCTGGAAACAGCCATTGGAAATCGACAAGAGGCAGTCGTCGCCGACCTGCATGCACTCACCCTTTGCGTCGCCGATCCGCGTTTGATCAGCGGCCTGGTGCTTAATCTGTCGAATCAAATCAGCGCATCCTACAAGACCCAGCTTATTGGCCTGTCAATATGGATGGATCAAAACTGTGTGGACGGTTACGTTCTTCTGGGCAACCTATACCGGGAAAGAGGTTCAAAGCCAGCGTCTCTCGCCTGCTATGCGACCGCGCTGGGCATCAACCCGAATGACCTGGCTGCCCAAAAGAATCTCGGTGTCCTGAATACGGACCTCGGAAACATCGAGACGGCCGTCGATCTACTGAAAAAATGCATCCAGAAATCTCCCAACGATTTCCAGGCGCATAGCAACTATCTGTTTGCGCTTTCGCTATACGAAGGTATCACGCCCGAAGCCCTGTTCGAAGAACATCAGCGATTTGGGCAATTGGCTCAGAAGGCGGCAAAGAAGACCAGACTCGCACTGACGCATACCAATCTGAAAGACCCCGAGAAGCGGCTCAGACTCGGTTTCGTTTCTGGCGACCTTCGGCGCCACGCGGTGGCAGCATTTATTGCGCCGTTCTGGAAATGGCTGGATAAGGGCAGGTATGAGATCTACGCCTATCATACGAATCCCGATGAAGACTCGACGACGGAATCACTAAAAGCGTTGGTCGATCAGTGGGCCGACGTGAGTTCAAAAGGCACCACGGCCCTTGCAGGACTAATCAACTCCGACCGGATAGACATACTGTTCGACCTGTCAGGCCATACCGCCTACAACAGGCTGCCAATGTTTGCATACAAGCCCGCACCGGTTCAGATCAGCTGGATCGGCTATCCTGGCACGACGGGACTGACAGCAGTGGACTATTGCATTGTCAACCAGTACATGGTGCCCGCCGATCCGCGGGAAGCCAGCGCGATTTATACCGAGAAGCTCATCAAGCTGCCCACAATGACGAGCTTCGAGTGCGCCTATACAGACTTGCAGGTGGGCCGCCCGCCAGTCGAGGAAAACGGCTATTTCACATTTGGCAGCTTCAACAGACTCAACAAAATCACCGGTGGCATGTATCGGGCATGGGCGAAAATCTTGAGAGCCGTCCCGAACTCCAGACTGCTGATCGGTCACGTCGAAAGCGACAGCTACCGGCCCCTGGTGGATACCTTCGAAAATCTTGGCATTCGCGAGGACCGGCTGATACTGCAGCCTAGAACATCGCTTCGAGGCTATCTGGAACTGCACCACAAGGTCGACCTGCTGCTGGACACCTTCCCGTACAACGGCGGTACGACCACGTACTATGGGCTCTGGATGGGAGTCCCCACCCTGACGCTCGCCGGACGCACTACTGCAAGCCGGGTGGGTGCCGCTATCCTGGGTCCCATCGGCCTTGGCCAATTCATTGCGGAGACAGAGCAGGAATATATAGAGAAGGCGGTCCGCTTCGCTGCCGAACCGAACGAACTTGCAGCGCTGCGGCAGACGGGCAGAGGGATGATTTCGGGAGATTCAGAACTGAGAGCCCAGATGATGACCTCCAGCCTTGACAGGGCCTTCCGAACAGTCTGGCAAAGGTGGTGCGATGGCACCAAGGCTACGGATTTGACGATGGGAGACCCAGCGGCCGTTCAGACAGGCGTTGAGACAGCTGTGCGACAACTGCGGCAGATCCACTGACGACCCCATGAGCGACTGCCCTGCGCCGCTGCCAGGCCCTCGCCACCACTCGCACCGGCCGCACCACGCGAATGAGCGGCGCCTCACCCATAACCGGATCCACTTCCATGACCGAGCAACAACGAATCTATGTGACGCAACCCTTCCTGCCGCCGATGGAAGAGTTTATACCCTACATAGAGAAGATCTGGTCCAGTCACCAGCTCACCAACGGTGGCCCCTTTCACGAAGAGCTGGAGCGAGAGCTGGCGGCCTATCTGGGCGTCGGCCACCTCAGTCTGTTCACAAACGGAACCATTGCGCTGGTGACCGCGCTGCAGGCGCTGCGCATTACCGGGGAAGTCATCACTACTCCCTATACATTTGCGGCCACGGCCCACTCGCTGGTATGGAACAATATAAAGCCGGTCTTCGTCGACGTTGACCCGAAAACATGCAATCTGGACCCCGGGCGAATAGAGGACGCCATCACACCCGCAACAACCGCGATCCTGCCGGTGCATTGCTATGGCAACCCTTGCGATGTAGAGGGAATTCAGGACGTCGCGGACAACTACGGGTTGAAGGTCATTTACGACGCAGCGCACGCGTTCGGGGTGAAATACAAGGGGGCCAGCATCCTCAATCATGGGGATCTGTCGGTGCTCAGTTTCCATGCGACCAAGGTCTTCAACACATTCGAGGGCGGGGCCATCATCTCCCCAAACAGCCGGGTCAAACTGCGCATCGACCACCTGAAGAATTTCGGCTTTGTCGACGAAACCACGATCGTCGCCCCCGGCATCAACGGAAAGATGAGCGAGATATGCGCGGCCATGGGCTTGCTCCAGCTCAGGCACATTGACAGGGCCCTGGAACGGCGCAGGGAGGTCTACCGCCGCTACCACGAAGCTTTCGAGGATATTCCGACGCTACGCCTGTTGGAGCCCGTGGAAGGCCTGACATGGAACCATGCCTACTGCCCGCTGTTCGTCTTGCCAGGCCATCCCGAAAGCCGGGATCAACTCTACCAGCGGATGAAAGAACACGACATATTCGCCAGGCGTTATTTCTACCCGCTGGTCAGTACGTTCCCCATGTACAAAAATCTGGCGGACAGCAAGAGGATATCGCTGGAAAATGCGTCTACCCTATCTCAGCAGGTGATCTCCCTGCCCATGCACGCTGACTTGGCCCCGGCGGAACAGGACAGGGTCATCGACGCCGTGCGCCAGCAAGGCTAGCGGGCTGTCCCGGCCTCCGTCGATTTCTTGGACTCCACTAAAGATCATGAAGCTCGCGATCATGCAGCCGTACTTTCTGCCCTATATAGGCTACTTCCAGCTGATCAATGCGGTCGATCTGTTCGTGGTGTACGACAATATCAAGTACACGAAAAAAGGATGGATAAACAGGAACAGGATGCTGTTGAACGGCACAGATGCTGTGTTCTCATTGCCGCTCAAAAAGGATTCCGACCACCTGGACGTCGTCCAACGAGAGCTGTCTGCTGATTTCGACCGAACGAAGCTGCTGAACCGCTTCAAGGGTGCATACCATGGCGCCCCCAATTTCGAGGCGACGTACAATCTGATCGAACGGATTGTCATGTGCGAGGAAAACAATCTGTTCCGCTACATCCGCAACTCCGTCGCCGAGATCTGCGGGTATCTGGGCATCGGAACGCCAATCCGGGACTCATCCGGGATTGCCATCGAGCACGGTCTGAAAGGTCAGGAGAAGGTACTGGAATTGTGCCGCGCGACAGGGGCCGATACCTATATCAACGCAATTGGCGGCACCGATCTGTACTCACGCGCCACATTCGACGAGCATGGCATCACGCTAAAGTTCCTCAAGACAAAAAATTTCGATTATCAACAATTCGGCAACGAATTCGTGCCGTGGTTGTCCATCGTGGATGTGCTGATGTTCAGCCCGTTGGACATGGTACGGGATCGCATTGCCCATCATTACGAACTGGTTTAGGCATATGTTCCGTTGGAAAAAACTGGGAAAAGTCTTCGGTCCGCAGGATGCCCCAGCGCGGCCATGGATGGAAGAATTCGCGCAGGCTCCGGCAGTTCTGGTATTTGACGACTTCGTCCGTGTCTATTTCTCGTGCCGTCCCAAAGCCGACGCCAAGGGTCAATACACGAGCTATTCCGCCTGGCTCGATCTTGAGCGCAGAAATCTCTTTAACGTCATGGCGATTGCCGAGCACCCCATCCTGCCGCTTGGAGGACTAGGGACCTTCGACGAATTCGGGATTTACCCGGTGTCCGTCGTCCGCGACGGAAGCGACGTGCGCGCCTACTACGCCGGCTGGACGCGCTGCGAATCGGTACCGTTCAACGTGGCCATTGGCGTGGCTGTCAGCCATGACGACGGCAAGACCTTCAGCAGGATAGGGACTGGCCCGGTCCTCAGTTATTCGCCCGACGAGCCGTTCATCCTGAGCGGCCCGAAGATCCGCCGCTTCAACGGGAAATGGCAATTGTTCTATATTGCGGGCCGCAAGTGGAAACGGGTGGACGGCCGGCCCGAGCCGGTCTACAAGATCCGCATGGCGACATCGGACGACGGCTATTCCTGGAGCAAGGTTGGCCGGGACCTGATTCCGAGCCGCGTCGAACCCGACGAGGCCCAGTCGAGCCCGGACGTCTTTTACGCCAACGGGAAGTACCACATGTTCTTCGCGTATCGATACAGCAGCCACTATCGAGGGAAGCAGAACGGATACCGAATCGGATACGCATCCAGCGATAACCTGGTGGACTGGACCCGCGACGACACCAAGGCCGGCATTACTGTTTCGGAATCGGGCTGGGACGCGGAGATGGTGAGCTACCCCCATGTGTTCGAGCTGGATGGCAAAGTGTACATGGCGTATTTGGGAGATCAGGTGGGCCGGTATGGTTTTGGCCTCGCCGAACTCGATGGGGAATTGGCGTAAATCATGATCTGGCACAAACTCGGCAGGATTTTCAATCCAGAGCGACACACGCTACCGAACGGCTGTGTGCAATTCGCTCAGTCGCCCCAGGCGCTGGTATTCGACGACTTCGTCCGTATTTATTTTTCGACCCGGGGGCCGCGAGACGCTGCTGGAAAATATACGAGTCAAGTGGCGTTCGTCGATATGGAGAAAAACCTTCGCGACTGCATCCGCGTTTCTGACCGGACGGTCATGCCGCTCGGAGAACCGGGGTGCTTCGACGAGCATGGGATTTTCCCCATCAACGTCGTGCGCGACAAGGACCGGATCCTCGCCTACACCACTGGCTGGAATCGGCGCCAGTCTGTTTCAGTCGATACAGCCGTGGGGCTGGCAGTCAGTACCGACCAGGGTATGACCTTCCAGCGCGTTGGACAGGGTCCGGTACTCGCCGCTTCACTGCATGAACCCTTTCTCGTCGGGGACGCCTTCGTTCGTCTGTTCGATGGCGTCTGGCACATGTGGTATATCTTCGGTACCCGCTGGACTCATTACGCCACTGACAACACTGAGGCCGAACGCACCTACAAAATTGGTCACGCCACGTCCGCGGACGGCATTGCGTGGCAAAAGGACGAAGCCCGACAGATCATTTCCGACCGGCTGGGTCCCGACGAAAGCCAGGCACTGCCCACAGTGATCCGGATAGGCACGCGCTACCACATGTTCTTCTGCTATCGCGAGTCGTTCGACTTCAGGCACGCGGCGGGGCGCGGTTACCGAATAGGCCACGCATGGTCGGACGACCTGGAGGACTGGACGCGTGACGACGAAGATCCATCCTTGACGGGCACTTGCGGCGAGTGGGACAGCGACATGCAATGCTACCCGCACGTGTTCGAATGCGACGGCAAAGTGTATCTGCTCTATAACGGCAACGACTTCGGGCGAGGCGGCTTCGGGCTGGCTGAACTTGAGGCATGACCGGCCCGCAGCTCACACAGAATCAGGCGTCTCACGAGCAAATCAGGTCGCACCTGGAATGCTGTAGCGCGTCCTTCATTCCGCCGCTATCGGATCGCGTGGACATCGCTGCCTATGTGGACAAGCTCATGGCCCACGCAGCGCGATTTGAAACCTGGTCCGGCGGGGAACTGGCGGGTCTGCTCGCCGTTTACTGCGATGCGGCGGATAGGCGCGCGGCGTTCATCACGAACGTCAGCGTGCTGCCTCACCTGCATGGCAAAGGCATCGCCGGCCACATGCTGGAGCGCTGTATCGCCCATGTCGGCAGCCTCGGCTTCAGGGACCTTGAGCTGGAAGTCAGCGAAGGCAACCACGCCGCGGTCATGCTCTACGAGCGCATCGGCTTCCGCACGGTGGCGCAGTCGGATCACACATTCAGGATGAGAATGAAATTACAGAGGACCGGATCATGAACCCATTGCGGAACTACAACAGAGAAATCGATGACACCCGGGATCATCAGTACGCTTATCGCTTTGACTTTGATGTGATGCATCCGTACATGATCCGTTCGTTCGAGCCGTTCTTCAAACAGGGGAACGTGCTTGAACTGGGAAGTTTCAAAGGCGATTTCACCAAACGGCTGCTCGATCTGTACGATGACGTCACCTGTGTCGAGGCATCGGGCGACGCGATCGCCGACGCAAAGTCACGGCTGGGAGACAAGCCCACCTATATCCACGCCACATTTGAATCCGTGAGTCTCCCGCGCCGTTACGACAACATCATTCTCACGCACGTTCTGGAGCATCTGGACGATCCGGTCAGCGTGCTGAGGCGCGTCAACGACGAATGGCTCAGCGATGAAGGGCGCCTGTTCCTGGTCTGCCCGAACGCGAACGCCCCCTCACGCCAGATCGCGACCAAGATGGGCCTGATTTCTCATCATTCGGCAGTCACCGCCGCAGAAGCCGCTCACGGGCATCGGATCACGTATTCCCTCGATACCCTGGAACGAGATGCTACGTCTGCCGGGCTGAAGGTCATGTATCGATCGGGTATTTTTTTCAAGGCTCTGGCGAATTTCCAGTGGGACCGACTACTCAACACGGATATCATCTCGCGGGACTACCTGGATGGCTGCTACATGCTGGGCCAGCAATATCCGGACCTTTGCGCCAGCATTTTTCTGATGTGCGAAGCGGGGACCACGCATGAATAGGCGCGGCGTCGGCTCATCAGCGACTTCGGCCAGCAACTCTACCGGGTGGTGAATTCCATGAAGGGCATCGTTCTGGCCGGAGGATCAGGCACGCGCCTGCATCCCATTACGCTGGGTGTCTCCAAACAGCTATTGCCTATTTATGACAAGCCGATGATCTACTATCCGCTGTCAGTCCTGATGCTGGCGGGCATCCAGGACGTGCTGGTGATCTCCACACCGGAGGATTTGCCAGGGTTCCAGCGACTACTGGGTGACGGGTCGGGGTTCGGCATTCATCTGTCCTATGCTGAACAGCCCTCACCGGATGGTCTGGCGCAGGCATTCACCATCGGAGCCGACTTCATCGGTCATGAGTCCGTCTGCCTGGTGCTGGGCGACAACATCTTCTACGGGCAAAGCTTCAGGTTCATGCTGCTCGACGCCAGCCGGCAGGCGTCCGGCGCAACGATTTTTGGTTACCGTGTCGCCGATCCCAGGCGCTTCGGTGTAGTGGATTTCGATGCGAGTGGCCGCGTCCTCTCGGTTGAAGAGAAACCCGCCCGCCCCAAATCTCCGTACGCAGTCACGGGTTTGTACTTTTACGACAACGACGTGGTGGCGATCGCCCGGCAGGTTCGGCCATCCACACGCGGAGAACTGGAAATCACTGACGTCAACAACGCATACTTGTCGCGAGGGGATCTGCGTGTCCAGATCCTGGGCCGCGGCTTTGCCTGGCTGGATACAGGTACGCACGAGAGCCTGCTTGACGCCGGCACATATGTGCAGACTATCGAGCACCGCCAGGGGCAGAAGATTGCCTGCCTGGAGGAGATCGCCTTCAATAACGGCTGGCTGAGCCGCGAAGAGTTGTCTGAACGAGGAATACGCCTGGAAAAGACCAGCTACGGCCAGTATCTCTTGGCCCTGGCTCAGGAGGTAAATCCGTTTCGCTAGTTGTCAACGTCGGTTGAAAACTGACCCGTTGGAGGTGCGAACTATTTCTTGGACGGATTATGCTGCACTTCCTAGGTGCTGACGGTATTCCACCGGGCTCATGCCGCCAAGCGAGAGCTTGATCCGATGCTGGTCATACCGGCGGATGTAGACATCCACCGCCTGCGTAAATTCCTCGACCGTTGCATGGGTCCAGTTCCGGTAGTAGTACATCTCGTTTTTCAGCCGTCCGAAGAAGCCCTCACAGGCTGCATTATCTAGCGAGCAGCCCTTGCGCAGCCTCGGACTGTTTCAGGTGACGCTGCGCAATCTGTTCGGCCACCGCCGTCATCATTTGCTCCTTGAGCAGCTGCGTGTCGTTGACCTGCTGGCGCCAGGCGCGGTTTCTCTGGCGACACGCCGCAGCGGCGTCGCAATTCAGACGCTCTCATCGTCTTGGTTGGATTCGAGAGACACTTTCATCCGTCAGTACTTTCCAGGCTGGTCTCTGGCTGAAGGCTTACCCACAATGTCGTCGTGTCGATCTTGGACCCTTGGACTTCCATAACGCCCAAACTCCTGCAAGCAGTCGGAGCCACGGCGGCGGATCAGCGGATCGTCTGCTATCGTACATAGCATAAAAGAGATACTATGATGATATGGCGCGTGACGTTGATCGCCGCCGCCGAGGACGAGCTGATGAGCCTTCCGGCGGACATGCGGGCGAAGTTTCTTAGGATCAGCGGATTGCTGGAAGAATTTGGTCCACTAGCGGTTGGCTTACCGCATGTGCGGTTTGTGGAAGGGAGGCTGTGGGAGATGCGCATGACAGGTCGCGATGGTATCGCTCGCGCGCTGTACGCAGCCCGTAGTGGACGAGAGCTGACTGTACTCCATGTATTCGTGAAAAAGACCCGGAAGACGCCGCATAAAGCGATCGACACGGCCTTGGGTCGCCTGCGAGAAACCGAATGATGAAAGATCTGCACCAACTCAAGACCCGGCTTCTGGCCGACCCAGACACCCGTACGGAGTACGACGCGCTCGGCCCCGAATTCGCAATCGCGCGAGAGTTGATCAGTGCCCGTGTACGAGCTGGTTTGACA
>DATNAI010000121.1:0-14863 GCA_035572875.1 Castellaniella sp.
TCCGGGGTGCAAAGGGTACTGATATTGCTTTACCGTTGCCGGCATTCCCTGCCGGTCCAGTCCGGTCTCAGGATTTGGCGGGCCATTCCATGCGGCAGTTGGTTTCCTCCAGCGGCTTGTTGACGGATGCCCCGTCCACTACCTTGTCCACTTTGAACAGATCCTCCTCACCGCCAGGGCCCGAAGCCTGCGCCGTCCCGACATATAGGGAAGCGATCAGTTGGTTCTGCGCCTTGCGGTAGAAGGGGTCATTTGGCATCAGAGCCACTTCGGGTGGGAGCTTCATTCCCTGAAGAGCCCGGGCCATCTTTTCTCCATCCAGGGATTTCGCTTGCTGGGCTGCCAGTGCGCAGGTCCAGCCGGCGACGTATCCGAACCAGTGTCGTGCTGTCGGCACTTTTCCGTCTGTCTTGTTCTTGATCGCCGAGACAAATTTATCTACGCCAGGGACCTGATTCTGTCGCCAGTACCATTCGAATACCCAACTTCCGACACGCGCCTCGGGTGGCAGTGCCTCCAACAGTTCGAGCTCCTGCTGAGCCCCCGCCACGTGGAAGCGTTTATCGAACCCGAATTGCACGAACTGCTTCAGGGCGTTGACCATGTCATCGCCGCCCACCAGCAGGACGATGACGTCTGGCTTTGCTGCGGCAGCCTTGATCAGGAAAGAAGAGAAGTCTGTGGTACCGAGGGGTGGCAGGCTGACGCCTACGTTCTTTCCCCCGAACTTCTTGAGAGCGGCGTCGTAGCTGTTGAGGAGCGACCGGCCGAAGACGTAGTCGGCGGTGATGAAGTAGAAATTCTTTCCGTAGTCGTCAATGAGCGACTTGGCAACCGCGTTGATCAACATCGTTGTGGTGCTGCAGATTCTGAACACGTTCCAATTGCAGGCGCTTCCCGTGATTTCGTCGGAGTGAGCGCCGGGCACGATGTGCAGAATGCCCTTTTTCTTTGCCGCCTGGGCCATCCCCAGCACCATGGCAGAGTTTTCGTTTCCCACCAAAAAGTCTACTTTGTCGCTATTGATCAGTTTGTTGGCTTTCTGAATGGCCAAGCCTGTATTGGTGCTGCTTGCGTCCTCCACGACGAGTTCAACCTTCTTTCCCAGGATGCCGCCGCCGTTGTTGATTTCTTCTGCTGCAAGCTGACATCCAATTAATTCGTTCTTTCCGAACGCCGCGTATATCCCGGTGAGAGAATTGTCGATGCCGATCTTTACTGTTTTCTCGCCCTGGGCTTGAACGATCCCAGGGAATGCCAGTTGTGTGATGCCAACGGCGGCCGCTGCTTTCAGGACGGACCTTCGTGACATATGTGCTTTGTATGTGTTATCGCTGATCATCTCTGTCTCCTTTAACTCTCTTTGATGCGTTGTTGTTGGAACTACTATTCACCCTCCCGCCGCCTGAGGTCTTCCTCGACTGCGCGGTTTCACTTCCCGGCGAGTTTGACTGCGTTTGATGCCGTCGCTCTGGCTCTGGGCGAGAGAAATGGCGTTGTCGACGATATGTTTCGTCTATGTGGCGGACGGGGTGGTCGGCCACAACCCGCAGTTTGCGGATCGAAATTGGCACTCGTGGTGCGGATAAATCGGATGGAGCAGCCTGGTGGCAGGCTCATGGCTCGAATTCAAAAGGGACTCGCTGGCCTGATGACCGGTCTCACGTCCGTCAGTGCATCAATTTTTTTATTTCTCTTTCCGCCAACCGCGAATAGTAGGCAAAAGTCGCCCGGTGCCTTTGTGGGGTGCTGATCCAATCCCGGGCTTCCGCGGCCAGATCGTGAGGTATCGGTTTGATGTCTCCCGAGGCGAGCGCCATGAGTTGCAGCTTGGCGGCGCGTTCAAACATGACGGCCAGCACGCAGGCCTCCTCTACAGAGCCGCCGGTGACCAGCATCCCGTGATGAGCCAGCAGGATGGTCTTCTTGTTCGCCAGGGCCGCCGAGATCAGTTTCCCTTCACCGTTGCCCACGGGAATGCCCGGCCACTTTTCGACGAAGGCCACCTCGTCGTGCAGAACGCATGTGTCCATGTGGGAGACGACCAGCGGAATCTCCAGCATCGAAAGCGCTGAAACGTTCAGCGGATGGGCGTGGAGGATGCATTTGACGTCGGGGTGATTCCTGTAGATCCAGGAGTGAAAACGGGCGGCCGGGTTGGCCATCCCTTTGCCCTTCAGTACGGTCAGATCGCCGTCGACGAGCAGCAGATTGTTTTCGGTCACCTCCTCGAAGCCGGTACCCCATTGCTGGGTCCAGTACGTATCCGGGTCCTCGCCTCGGGCGCTGACTTGGCCGGCGAGGCCGGATTCGGTAGTGTGCCCCAACATGAACAGGATGTGTGCGGCGCTCGTGAGCGCCTTGGGTATGGTAATGGGCTCGATTTCGAGCCCGGAGTTCATCTGCCGTATGACGTTGCTGACGATCGTGTCTTTGCTGAGAGTGTCGGTTTTCATAACGTTGGGTAGCGTGATTGGCGACTTGGTAGCTCAGTGTATGGAGCCAAATAGTGAAGTACAATTTAAAAAAACTTGATATACATCAACAATGGCTTATGAATTGACCCTCAGAAGCCTTCGTGCGCTCGTCGCGGTGGCCGACACTGGCAGCATCGGCCGCGCGGCCGAACAGTTGTGCATCACCCAGTCGGCGCTTTCTCAGCACGTGGCACGCTTGAGCGACGTGTTCGGCGGCGCGGTGGTGGAGCGTCGGGGCCGGGGAATTCGGCTGACCGAAAGAGGGCGAATCATCGTGGCTCACGCCCGCGACATAGAAAGGTGCCTCGCCAACGCCGTTTCAGCCGTCGACGACCTGAGCGGGCTTACCCGCGGGCACATCCGGATCGGTGTGCTTCAAAGCGTCAACCTGCATCTGATACCGACCGCTCTCGCGCGGATGTGCGATGTGCATCCGGGTATCCGCACATCGGTTCGTGAACTCTCTGGCAAGGGAATCGAAGAGGGCGTGACGTCTGGTGATCTGGATCTCGGTGTCGGGGTTGGCCGTGTGGAAGCCGAGGACCTCAAGGTCACCCGGCTGTATACCGAGCGTATTCTGTGGGCTGGCGCTCAATGCCCGGAACACGGTCCGGCAAAGGCGATTCGCTTGTCCGAGGTCAGTCGGTCGCCGCTGGCGCTGTTGTCGGGCGAATTCACCACACGACAGCTCATCGATTCGCGCTGCCTGGAGTCGGACATCGTGCTGCAGCCGACGATCGAGACCAACACCATCAGTTCGTTGCTTGAGCTGCTGCGCGTCGGCGCGTTTAGTACATTGCTGCCATACTCGGCTCTCATGGGAGCGCAGGCCGCGGGAATCGCCTGTACGCGGACGACGGATCCTGAACTTCGCCGCACGGTTTCCATACTGCGCAGGCGTTCACCCGTGGACTCCGCGGCGGGCGCGGCGTTCATCGGAGTGCTTCAGGATGTGGTGGCAGAGCTCGCCAGCCAGCATGCTGATTTGTCGACTTTTCCGCGCTGATGCCTGTGTGCCGGGAACCCCGGGGGGCTGAGTTGCCGGACCGAGCGAATCTCTTGCCGATCGTGCCGATGTCCCGATGACATGCCGAGATAACCCGGGTTTTATATCTCTCCCTGTTATAAGCAATCGCCATCCTTTTGGTTTCAATATCCTGAGACGCAGGATAAGCTACGTTACATTATTCAGGGAACTGACAGAACCGCGTATTCCCATGGCGCCGCTGGGGCTCCTTCCGGAGCGGTTCTCGTCCAATGGGAGAGGTCGGATGAAGGCAAGGCAAGCAGCGCGCGGCGCGCGCTCGTGGGGACTGATTGCTGCACGGTTGTCGGGTTGCCTGTTGGCCGGGCTGTTCACGGCGACGGCCGTGGCCGCTGCCGATGGGGTGCAGGCGCGCCTGGATGGCGGGCAGGCGGTCCGCGTGGGATTTGCGGAGCAAGTGCCCTTTGTCGTCATGGGTCCCAATGGCAGTCTCACGGGCTATGAGGTGGATTTGCTGAAAACCGTGTTGCAGGGCATGGGAGAGAAGAACATCAAGGTCGAGGCGGTGCCGACCGAGTTTGGCGCCTTGATTCCGGGGCTGATGGCCGGACGCTTCGATGTCATTGCCTCGGACCTGTATATCCGTCCCGATCGCTGCAAGCTGGTGGCGTTTGCTGAACCCACGCATATCGTGAACGATGCGGTTGTGGTGCGGGCCGGCAATTCCAAGAACATTCACAGCTACGCAGACATTGCGCGGGATGCCTCTTTCAAGCTGGGCTATCTCAGCGGTGGCGGGCCGATCGCTGATCATGCGGTTGCGGAAGGTGTCAAGAAAAGCCAGCTGGTCACATTGCCGGACGTCGCCTCGCTCTTTGCGGCGGTGAAAACGGGGCGGATCGACGGCTTTCTGAACACGGCCATTACGCATCGCGCCATGCTGAAGGATGCGAAGGATCCCTCCCTCGAAATTGTCGAGCCGTTCCGGCAGGCCGTCATTGACGGCAAGCCCGCCATCGGCGTAGGGAGCTTTGCTTTCCGGCCTGCGGACAAGGCCTTCGTGCAGAAATTCGACAAGTCACTGCTGACGGTTTTGAAGTCCGATGCCTGGGTGCGGGAAGCCGCGAAATACGGCTTTGCCCGATCTGATATCCCGCAGGGCGATGTCACCACAGAATCCTTATGCAAGGGCTGACGCTTCTTTGGCAGTATCGCTTTGATATCCTCCACGGTATTGGTTGGACCATCCAGATCGCTGCGGGGGCGGCGCTCGTCGCCCTGATCCTGGCTTTCGTGGCGGGGCTCGGGCGGATGTCTGCGCGCCGCCCGGTTCGGGCCGTCGCCTCGATTTACGTCGAGTTCTTTCGCGGGACTTCGGCGCTATCCCAACTGTTCTGGTTGTTCTTCGTCCTTCCGTATCTGGGCATTTCCTTATCGCCGGGCTTGTGCGCCGTGGTGGGGCTGGGATTGTGTTTTGGCGCGTATGGAGCCGAGGTCGTGCGCGGCGCCTTCGAGGCGATCCCGCGGTCACAGCGGGACGCGCTGGCTGCGCTGAATTTCGGACGTCTGGCGGGGTTCCGCACCGTCCTGCTTCCACAGGCAATGATCCTGATCACCCCGCTATTCAGCAATCTGGCCATTGAGCTTCTGAAGTCGACTTCGCTCGCTTCGCTGATCACGATCCCCGACTTGACCTTTCAAGCGCATTCAATCGTCAATCGAAGCTACGATGCTGGCCCGATCTATCTTTTCACGGCCATCGTTTACCTGATTCTCGCGCAAACTA
Organism: Castellaniella sp.; assembly: GCA_035572875.1. Taxonomy (GTDB): domain Bacteria; phylum Pseudomonadota; class Gammaproteobacteria; order Burkholderiales; family Burkholderiaceae_B; genus Castellaniella. Next base: position 5,249 of record DATNAI010000121.1, read on the forward strand.
TTGCGCGTTCCATGCGGCGTCTCGAGGTCCACCTGGGGCGTGGCCTGCATCCGGCGCGCGCGGCCCGAGTGCGCGCATAATGCCTTTTTCCTGGAGCTTCGTCTGGGAGGTCCTTCCCGCACTTGGGCGGGCGGCCGTCATCTCGCTTGTCGTCACTGTCGGAGGGTACCTGGCGGCCTTGGCGTTTGGACTGGTTTTTTTTGGCCTTACGCGCGCGCGCCGTGAGTCCATACGGCGCTTGGGACGCTGGACCATAGAGTTGGTGCGTTCCACGCCGCTGCTCATCCAGGCGTATTTCATTTTTTTCATTCTCCCCGAGTACGGCATTGTCCTTTCCGCCCTGACTACGGGAGTACTGGCCCTGGGCCTGTATCATGGCGCCTATACCGCTGAGGCTTATCGGGCAGGTCTGGAGTCCGTTCCGGCTGGACAGTGGGATGCCGTGCATAGCCTCCGCTTTTCGCGCTTCGCGGCTTACCGGTATGTGATCATTCCGCAGTTGCTTCCGCCCATCACGCCCGTGTTGGGCAACACTTTCATCACCATGCTGAAAGATTCGTCCATCTTGTCGGCTGTGGCCGTACCCGAACTGATGTTCGTCGCCAACGATCTGGGTTCCGAGCGTTTTCAATACACTGAGCCCATCACCCTGGCCGCGCTCATCTATCTCATCATGAGTCTGTCTTTTGCCTTGATCCTCTACTGGGTCGAGCGCCGCATGCGGAGGGCATGATGGGCATGGTCGAATTCCGGACGGTGAGCAAATATTTTGGCAATATGGTGGTGCTGCGGGATTTCGACTTCACGGTTGAGGAGGGCGAAAAAGTTGCCATTCTGGGACGCAGCGGATCCGGCAAGTCGACGCTTCTGCGCATCGTCATGGCTCTGGAAACCATCGACCGGGGGCGCGTCAGTCTCGACGGAGAAACTCTCTGGGATGCGGACGCCGGCGTCGATCCAGGGCGGGGTGGTGAACGTGGGCGCATTCGCCACATGCGCTCCAAGGTGGGCATGGTCTTCCAGCAATTCAATCTCTTTCCCCATATGACGGCCGTCGAAAATGTTGCGGCGGCGCCTCGCCACGTGCTTGGCATCGATGCCGGCGCGGCGCTGGCGCTCGCGCAGGAACTCCTGGCTCGAGTCGGATTGGCGGATCGGGCGCGGCACTATCCATCAGCCTTGTCGGGCGGCCAGCAACAACGGGTTGCGATCGCGCGGGCACTGGCGCTGGAGCCCAAGATCATGCTGTTCGACGAGGCGACCTCGGCGCTGGATCCCGAACTGGTCAGCGAGGTGCTGGACGTCATGCGCGCGCTGGCGCATGAGCGTTCGTTGACCATGCTGGTGGTCACCCATCAGCTGGGTGTGGCAAGGGCTATCGCCGATCGGGTGTGCTTCATGGACGAGGGACGCATTATCGAAGAAGGCCCGACGGAAGAATTCTTTGGCGCGCCGAAAAACGAACGCACGCGAGCCTTCTTGAGCGCGGTGCAAGTGGCGTAGGCTGCTGCGCGGGTTGGGCGGCGGCCGTCCGGGAGGGCAATGTTGTCGTATGGGGCTCCACTGATGGGGCGATTGACGAGAGGGGCGGGAAAATGATTGTGACAAGCGTGGACGAGAAGCGGGCCACCGATCTTCATGTCCGGGGGGAGGGCTGGTCCAGTACCCGGCTGCTCGTGCGGGGCGATGGGCTGGATTACTCCCTGAACGACACCTACGTCGATGAGGGAGTGGAGATGCGCTTGCACTATAAGAACCACGTCGAGACCAATTATTGTGTGTCGGGGGCCGGCGAGGTCGTCGACCTTGCGACCGGCCAAGTGCACGCCATCGGTCCCGGGTCGGTCTATACCCTGGACAAGCATGATGAGCATATTGTCCGCGCCGGCAAGGGCGGCCTTCATTTCGTTTGCGTATTCACGCCGCCGCTGGAGGGGCACGAGACGCACGGGTCGGACGGCAGCTATCCTGCCGCAGACGCAATGGAAGAAGGCCGGCAGGCTCCTTCAGCGGCGCCCGGATCGTCGACCCTCAGCCGCGTGGATCACGCCGTCATCTATGCCGGAGCCGGGCTGGATAGTGCGGTCGAGCAGTTCACGCGCCTGGGCTTCCATCTCACGCCGCGCGGCCATCACTCGATGGGATCCAGCAATCATCTGGCGATTTTTGAGTCCGATTATTTCGAGTTGCTGGGCGTCGAACCGCAGAACGTTGCCCGATTCGGCGACGGCTGGAATCATCCGCTGGGCCTTTCCGGCTTGGTGTTCAAGACGGCCGATGCCCGGGCGCTCTGGCGTGAGCTGTCGGCGCGCGGCGTACCGCTGGAGGGGGACGCGCCGGCGGCTTTCAACCGGCCCGTTGACCTGCCGGACGGCCATCGGGAGACGGCCCGTTTTCGGACGGTGCGTCTCGCAGCGGATTCCGTCCCCAACGGGCGTGTGTTTTTCTGCGAACAGATCACGCCCGAACTGGTCTGGCGGCCGGAATGGCAGCGGCATCCCAACGGCGCCACGGGCATCCTGGAATATGCGGTGGCGACGCGGGATCCCTCTTCGCTGGCGTCCGTGCTGGACAGCGCGGTGGGTCCGGATCTTGTGAAGCCGGTGGATGGAGGACTTCAGTTGCAGCTCGGGCCGACGCGTGTCGTGCTGCTCACACCAGAGGAAATCGCCGTTCGGTACGGCGTTCCCGCTCGTGATGTCTCCGGCGGCATCCCGCGACCGGTCGCCTTGACTGTGCGCGTGAGTTCGCTCGACGCAGTGCGTGGAGTCGTCCAACGCGCCCGGATCATCGGCGTGCGCGAAGTCGATGGACGACTGGTCGTGCCGGCGGCTGGGGCGGCGGGCGTCGTGCTGGGGTTTGCCCAGGCGTAGCCGCAGCGGCGGCCGTCCGCTACCAGTCTCGGAGGCCGGACAGCGCCTGTTCCTGTATGGCCGCCATTCGTGTCGCAACCGACAGGCGCCAGGCGGGGGCCACGGGCGTGAACGACTCCAGGACCCGGGCGCGGACTTTCGCCAGAGTCTCGTCAGTCACGCCGTTGTGATCGCCGAAGCGCAGCCAGTGGTCCAGCATGAAGACGGCCTCCTGGTCCTCGTTGGACAGGATGCCGAATTCCACGACAGCTCCGGCCAATTGCGCGGGTGCCGTGAATGCCTCCAGTCCGTGGAACAGCAGACCCCGGTAGCGCGGGCGCTGAGCGCCGTCGAATCCATGCATGGCGCCTATGCGCTGCGCGCCCCACCACTTGATGCATTGTTCGCGTTGCACCGAACCCTCCGGATTGAAGCACAGCAGGAGCTCTTCGCCATAGCGGCCCAGGCCGGTATGCCAGTCGATGAAGGCGATGCGTTCGACGCCCCGCAGGTGTTCCAGAACGATCCGTTCCAGAACGCGGTTCGACCATTCTCTGTCCCGGCCGCCGTACGAGCGGCCGCTTGGGGTGGTGTATTGCCCGGCGATCAGCGCCTCATTGCGCGCCTCGACACCGAACCTCTCCGTCCATTCGCGCAATGCGTCGATCTGCGCCTGATGGGTTTTTGGACTGTAGCCGGTCTGGCAAACGATCGGGTGAAGCTCCGCATAGCGCGCGTTCTCCGGGCGGGCCTGATTGTGGTCGATGAAGTTGCGATTGAGGTCCACATTGTTTTCGGTGGTTCTCGAACCGTGAGCGAAGCCGTAGGGATTGATGGCATGCACGAGGACGATCCGGCAGTCCGGAGCGATGTCCCTGGCCATGCCGGCGTTCAACAGAATCAGGTGCGCCGCTGATCCTGCGAAACCCTCCACTCCGTGCGTGCCTGCGATTGCCACGAAAGCCTTCCTGGCGGAGCTGGAGCCCAGGACGCATACGTCGCAGCTCAGCGTACCCCCGCCGGGCGCGCGGGCGGTGGGATGGACATATTGATGAACCCGCCCGCCGGCTGCCGCCGCAGCCATCATGAAGCGTGCTCGAGCAGTTTCATAGTCGGGAGAAAAGGCGGATTCGTTGGGAATTTGCATGATTCGATAACGTTGACGTGACTGCTCTTCGCGCCCTGTCGAGGGTGCCGTGATGGAAGGTCGGCGGCTCGAATGCAGGGGCTCCAGTGTAAAGTAAACCGGGTGCGCCACCGGGCAAATGGAGGATACCGCACGGGCTTGCTTTTCCCCGGGGGATCGCCCACAATAGCCTCAACGACCCCGGGATGTCCGGGGCTTTTTTGGGTGAGCCCGCAGGCTTGCCCGGCAATGCGCAAAGCCCGTCTTTACGCGTACGGAGTCGAAGGCTTTACAGCGACGTCCGTCGGGCTGCCGCAATGTGCGGCGCGTACTGCCGCTGTTTTTATTTCTCTGATCATCAGTCGCCCTGCGCACAGGGCGTTCTTTACTTTTGGGTTGAATTTATGTCTGCGATCCCTTTGACAGCTCGCGGGGCAGAGCGTTTACAAGCCGAACTTCAGCGTCTCAAGACGGTGGAGCGCCCCCAGGTCATCAGCGCCATTGCCGAGGCGCGCTCGCACGGTGATCTGTCCGAAAACGCGGAATACGATGCCGCCCGTGAACGTCAGGGCTTCATCGAAGGCCGCATTCAGGAGCTCGAAGGTTCGCTGTCCAATGCGCAGATCATCAACCCGGCCGATCTGGACCTGGAAGGCCAGGCCGTATTCGGGGCGACGGTCGAGATCGAAGACCTGGAATCCGGCGAGCGTCTCGCCTATCAGATTGTGGGTGACCTGGAAGCCGACATTCGCGCCAGCATGATTTCCGTGTCCAGCCCGATGGCGCGTGCCCTGATCGGGCGCAGCAAGGGCGACGTGGTGGAAGTCCGCGCGCCGGCCGGCGTGCGGGAATACGAGGTCCGCTCGGTCAGCTACGACTAGTGCGGCCGCGCCGCGCGCCAGCGCGCAGCGACAATGCGCTGCCGCTGCGTCGGGGGATGCCAGGTGCGGCCGCTGGCCGTGCCGCTCGGTGGGTGGCGCGGCCTCCAGCGGTATCGGCCTCGCCGCGCTTCGAGCCGGGTCGGCCGTCCGTTGGGCGTCGCGCCGGCTTGGCAGGTTCCACCTTGGGGCCACGAGCCGCCGTGCGCCGCGCGGTTGAAACGGCATCATGGCCGTGAGCCGCCTGCTTCTTGGGCACATAAGGCTCTGATTTGCGGTGGGTGGCTCGCGTGGAGGGCAGGCTGTCGGCTGCTTGCGCCTTGGCGCCCGGGCGGTAGATAATCAGCATTTTGCCGAGATGGTGCACCGCAGCACACGAAAGTGACTCGCAGATCTCTCCCAGCATGGTCTCGCGGGCCTCGCGTTCCGCGCCGGCCACATGGACTTTGATGAGTTCGTGGGCGATCAGATTGCGGTCGATTTCTTCCAGGACCGGTGCAGTGAGGCCCCGGTCTCCGATCAGAACGACGGGACGCAGAGAGTGGGCCGCGGCACGCAGTTCGCGACGCTGGCCAGAAGTGAGTTCAAGTTTCGGCATACTGGAATTGTACGGGAATGGCCAAGAAAAAATTCTCCAAAGCCTGGGTACAGCGGCACATTAACGATCCCTACGTCAAAATGGCGCAACAGAAGGGATATCGGGCGCGGGCCGCCTTCAAACTGTCCGAAATCCTCGAGGCCGAACGTCTGTTGCAGCGTGGCGACGTCGTGGTGGATCTGGGGTCCACCCCGGGGAGCTGGTCCCAGGTGGTGCGAGAACGGCTGCTGGCCGCCGGCGGCGTCATCGACGGCAGGGTGCTCGCGCTGGATATGCTGCCCATGGAGCCGATCGCGGGCGTGGAATTCATCCTGGGGGACTTCCGGGATGATGCAGTCCTTCATCAGCTACAGGATTTGCTGCGCGGCCAGGACGTGGACCTTGTAATTTCCGATATGGCCCCCAATCTATCGGGTGTGGCTTCAGCGGATTCGGCGCGTATTGCCCATGTGTGCGAACTGGCAATGGACTTTGCATGCGGACACTTGAAACCGGACGGGGTGTTGATCGTGAAGGCGTTTCACGGCAGCGGCTTTTCCCAGATCGTGCAGACGTTCAAGCAGCACTTCGTGCGTGTGGCAGAGCGCAAGCCCAAGGCCTCGCGCGACGAATCCTCGGAGACTTATCTGGTGGCGCGCGGACTGAAATCACCGCATGTCAGGCCTGAACTCTCGTCAGGACTTTCTGCGGAAGCGGCGCCGATTCAGGTAGAATGAAGCATTGACGGATGTGTCGGCTTGATGTAATTGCGCATGTCGGGCTGGCAGGCAGTACACACCCAGGAGATTGGCGTTGAACAACTCGTTTTCCAAGATCGCGGTCTGGCTGGTGATCGCGCTCGTGCTTTTCACGGTGTTCAAGCAGTTCGACGGACGCCCCGTGACGAGTGGTGATACGGTCACGTACACGCAGTTCATGCAGGATGCGAAATCGGGACGCATCAACAAGGTCGACATCCAGGGCGACACGATCTACGTTACGCCGGAAGCGGGTCGCTCCTATAGCCTGACCTCGCCGGGCGATCTGTGGATGGTTCCTGAACTGGTGAAGGACGGCGTCCAGGTCTCCGGGAAAGCGCGCGAAGAGCCGTCCTTCCTCACCAGCCTGTTCATTTCCTGGTTCCCGATGCTGTTGCTGATCGGGGTGTGGGTCTTTTTCATGCGTCAGATGCAGGGCGGCGGCAAGGGCGGGGCTTTCAGCTTCGGCAAGTCGCGCGCGCGCATGCTGGATGAAAACAACAACAACGTCACATTTGCCGATGTGGCAGGCTGCGACGAGGCCAAGGAAGACGTTCAGGAACTGGTTGATTTCCTGAAGGATCCGACCAAATTCCAGCGCTTGGGCGGCCGCATTCCGCGCGGTGTCCTGATGGTGGGGCCTCCCGGAACGGGGAAGACGCTGCTGGCCAAGGCCATCGCGGGCGAGGCGAAGGTTCCTTTCTTCAGTATTTCGGGCTCCGATTTCGTCGAAATGTTCGTGGGTGTGGGCGCGGCCCGCGTACGCGACATGTTCGAGAACGCGAAGAAGCAGTCTCCCTGCATCATCTTCATCGATGAAATCGACGCGGTGGGGCGCCAGCGCGGCGCTGGCCTGGGCGGCGGCAACGATGAACGCGAGCAGACCCTGAATCAGTTGCTGGTCGAAATGGACGGTTTTGAAACCGGCCAGGGCGTGCTGGTGGTGGCTGCCACCAACCGGCCCGACGTACTGGACCCGGCGCTGCTGCGTCCGGGGCGCTTCGACCGCCAGGTCGTGGTGTCGCTGCCGGACATCCGGGGCCGCGAGCAGATCCTGAAGGTCCACATGCGCAAGGTTCCCATTGCGCAGGATGTGGACCCCAGCGTGCTGGCACGTGGGACCCCGGGCTTTTCCGGGGCCGATCTGGCCAACCTCATCAACGAGGCCGCGCTGTTTGCGGCGCGCCGCAATGGGCGTACCGTGGGGATGGCCGACCTGGAAAAGGCAAAGGACAAGATCATCATGGGCGCGGAACGCCATTCGATGATCATGCCCGAGGAAGAACGCCGCAACACCGCCTATCACGAATCCGGCCATGCGCTGGTGGCCAAGCTCCTGCCCAAGACGGATCCGGTCCACAAGGTCACCATCATCCCGCGCGGCCGCGCGCTGGGCGTGACCATGCAGCTTCCGGAAAATGACCGCTACAGCATGGACAAGGAACGCCTGCTGGATACGATCGCGGTGCTGTTCGGCGGCCGTATCGCCGAAGAGGTCTTCATGCATCAGATGACGACCGGGGCGTCCAACGACTTCGAGCGCGCCACAGCCATTGCCCGCGATATTGTCACGCGCTATGGCATGACCGACTCGCTGGGGCCGGTGGTGTATGCGGAAAATGAAGGCGAGGTCTTCCTGGGCCGCAGCGTGACCAAGACCACGCATGTGTCCGAGGCCACGATGCAGAAGGTCGATGCGGAAATCCGCAGCATCATCGACCAGCAATATTCCGTGGCGCGCAACCTGATCGAGTCCAACCAGGACAAGATGCATGCCATGGCGCATGCCTTGCTCGAATGGGAAACCATCGACTCCGACCAGATCAATGACATCATGGCGGGCCGCCCGCCGCGGGCTCCCCAGCCCGCCTCCAACCCGGGCAACGACACACACAATTCGCCGCCGTCTGCCGGTCAGCCTGCAGCCAGCAATGACCAGGGGCCGGCCACGACGCCGGTCTGATCTGGCGCCTGCGATTCATGCCTGATCATCTTCGGTGCGGGCGCTTCCGCCTATCCCTGGAGCGCCCGCTGGTGATGGGTATCGTGAATGTCACCCCCGACTCCTTTTCGGACGGCGGCGAGCATTTCGTTCCTGAAGCCGCGGTCGCCCATGCCCTTCGCCTGGTCGAAGAGGGGGCTGATATCCTGGATATCGGCGGCGAATCCACGCGTCCGGGTGCGGCCGCCGTCCCGGCTGCCGACGAATTGCACCGCATTTTGCCGGTGATCGAGGCGCTGCGTGATTGCGGCGTTCCCCTGTCGATCGACACGTGCAAGCCGGAGGTCATGCTTGCCGCCCTGCAATCCGGGGCGGACATGATCAATGACATCCGGGGCTTCGGTTCCGAATCCTCGGTAAAGGCCGTCACCCTCTCCGATTGTGCCGTTTGCCTGATGCACATGCAGGGCGAGCCGCGTACCATGCAGCATCATCCTTCCTACGTCGACGTGGTCCGCGAGGTGCGCGATTACCTGAAGGCAGGGGCGCGTCGTCTGCTGGATGCCGGTGTCTCGGCAGATCGGATCGTGCTTGATCCCGGATTCGGATTCGGCAAGACGGTGGCGCACAATTACACGCTGTTGCGCGAACTGGCGGCAGTCGCGGAGCCGGGCTATGCCTGTCTGGTCGGCATCTCGCGCAAATCCATGATTGGCGCGGTCACCGGGCGTCCGGCCGGCCAGCGGCTGGGTGGAAGCATTGCAGCGGCGTTGGCGGCAGTGACGCGCGGCGCCCACATTGTGCGGGTCCATGATGTGGCCGAGACCGTATCGGCCCTCAAGGTCTGGTTTGAGATTGAACGAGGAGCTCGTGCATGAGTGCACGCAAATATTTTGGAACCGACGGTGTACGAGGCATCGTGGGTGGCGATCGCATCAATGCGGAATTTGCGCTGCGTCTGGGGTATGCCGCAGGGCGGGTGCTGGCTGAAGGCAGCCCCGGCAGTGGTCGCCCTACCGTCGTGATTGGCAAGGACACACGGATCTCCGGTTATATGCTGGAGGCCGCCCTGGAAGCGGGCCTGTCGGCGGCGGGGGTGGACGTGATGCTGGCCGGTCCCATTCCGACCCCGGCCGTGGCCTATCTGACCCGCGCATGGCGCCTGGCGGCGGGCGTGGTCATCAGTGCATCGCACAATCCCTATTATGACAATGGCATCAAGTTCTTCTCCTCGGCCGGCATCAAGCTGCCCGACGCGACCGAAGCGGCCATCGAGACGCTGCTGGACGAACCGCTGAGCTGTGCGGATTCTGCCGGGCTGGGGCGCGCGCGCCGGATCAACGATGCGGCGGGCCGATATATTGAATTCTGCAAGAGCACCTTCCCCAACGAGTTGGATCTGCAGGGTTTGAAGCTGGTCGTGGATGCGGCCAATGGCGCCGCCTACCACATTGCACCGCACGTTTTCCGCGAGCTCGGTGC
>DATNAI010000122.1:0-5340 GCA_035572875.1 Castellaniella sp.
AAGCCGACACAGCCGCCTGCAGCTTCCCGTATGCCGACAGCTTGGCCTGGGCCGCGGTCTGGCGACTCTGGATGGCCTGCAGCGCCAGATTTTCGTTGTTCTGCAGGCTGGTGAGCAGACTGTCGAGCGGCAGTCCGGACATGCCCAGGGATTGTATGGTTGGCATCGGCGGTTCTCTGTGTGGTGGCGTCTGGCAAGTGTGTCAGGCTCGGGTGTCCACCCCGGACCCCTGAAGCGTGACGATCATTTTGGCGGCCTGGAGGACCGCCTCGGACGGGATGGTGCGGAGCACTTTTCCGGTCGAGGTGTCGACGATGGATATCACGAGGCGCTGCGCGTCCTTGTCCATGTCGAAACGCATCCCGGTGGACCAGGCTTTCAGGCTCTCGTTGACCGACTCCAGCGCCTTTTCCAGGGAAGATTTCGGGGCCCCCGGATATTGGGGGATGTCCCGATTATCCAGACCGAGGCCCGCCTGAGACGAATGATCCTGCAAAGCACCCTGTGCGGGCACGGCGAGTGGCGTGGGCTGGGGCTGCGTGCCGGGTCGGTCCAGAAGCGGCGACGCCTGGCCGAGGCCGACGGACGTCAGTGAACTGCCGATGGGTTGAATCATGCGCGAACCTCTGTGAATTTGCTCGTTCTCGATCGGACGGGCGCATCGTGCCCGCACCCAGGTCTATGCCTCTCGCCCAGCCATAACGGCCGACGGGTGTAAAACTTTAGTGGGGAGCCGCGTCTATTCTTGAACATTATCCGGGTCGAGCGGGATGCCAGTCGGTGAAAATCGTGGGGGAACCCGCGTCTGCTCCCCGGAATGCAGAGGCGCGCATGGTGCATACTGACGGCGTCTCTCCTGTATCACGGATCGCGCGATGCCTCTGTCCGAGGACCAGCTCATTGGACAATATGCACCTCTGGTGCGCCGCCAGGCGCTGGCGCTGATTGGCAAATTGCCAGCCAGCGTGGAGCTGGACGACTTGATGCAAGCCGGCATGATGGGGCTGCTGGACGCGGTGCGCCGATATCAGGAGCGCGCCGATGCGCAGTTCGAGACATACGCCGTCACGCGTATTCGCGGCGCCATGCTGGACGAGTTGCGCAGTCAGGACTGGCTGCCGCGCAGCGTGCGAGCCAAGGCGCGCAGCATCGAAGCCAGCATCCGAACGCTCAATCACAGGCTGATGCGTCCGGCGACCGAATCCGAAATTGCCGAAGACATGGGTCTGGATCTGGCGGCTTACCAAACCCTGCTCGAAGAAGCGCGCGGCGTCCAGATCCTGATGTATGAGGATCTTGCCCAGCACCGCGAAGAGGGCGGGGCCGAGTCCGTCATCGACGGCATGGCCGCCGATGCGTCGTCGAATCCGCTGGACTGGCTCATGCGCGACAGCTTGCGGGCCGCATTGATCCGCGCCATCGAGAGCCTGCCGGAACGCGAGAAGCTCTTGCTCTCGCTGCAGTTCGAACAGGACCTCAACCAGAAGGAGGTGGCGGCCGTGCTGCAAGTCACCGAAGGTCGTGTCTCCCAGCTGCGCTCCCAGGCCATTGCTCGCATCCGAACCTGGCTGGCGGAGCATTCGTGGGCAGCAGAGGGCAGCGCGGGCAACTACGAACACCTGATGTAGCGCCGGCATCCGGCCGGAAAGCGGTTTGCTGGTCTTAAAAGATCTATTTAGAATGCATCTTAACCGGCAAACGCCGCCGCGCTTTCGCTGAAGAGGAAATCTCGTCATGAATATCGATCGTTTCAAGGACCATCACGTCAAAATCATTGTCGGCATCGAGACCTTGCGCTCGCTGGCGCACAAGGGGATCGTGGACCATGCGGTGGACATCGCCAACGAACTCAAGGCACTGTCCCAGGTGGTGACCCAGCACCTGGCGATCGAAGATCGCATCCTGTACCCGTCGGTGGAACGCAGCGGCGACCCGCGCATGGCGGTGATGAGCCGAACCTATCAGGGCGACATGAAGGGGATCGCGACCGCTTTCATCAGTTTTGCGCGCCGCTGGACCAATGCCACCCGGTTGACTCGCCAGCCCGAGGCCTTTCGTGAGGAGGCCAACACGGTGTTGAAAGATGTCTATCAGCGCATGGTGCGCGAGAATCGGGAGTTCTATCCCGCCATCGAAGCCATGATTGAAGAAGCCGCCACGGCTTGAAGCGCGGTGCGTCGAAGGCGGCGAGAGGGACTTGGCCGCCGGCGGACCCGCCTTTGGGCCTGCCGGCCCGCGTCTGTGACGCAGAAAGCCATTCTATAATGCCCCGTTGGTATTTCCCCTGTTGCGAATCCCAGAATGAAAACCGCCGAAATTCGTCAAAAGTTTCTGTCTTTTTTTGAATCCCAGGGGCACCAGATCGTGCCGTCGTCGCCGCTGGTGCCGGCCAACGACCCCACGCTGCTGTTCACCAACGCGGGCATGGTGCAGTTCAAGGACGTGTTCACCGGCAAGGACACGCGCGCCTATCGCCGCGCGACCACCGCGCAGCGTTGCGTGCGCGCGGGCGGCAAGCATAACGACCTTGAAAACGTCGGGTATACCGCCAGGCACCATACTTTCTTCGAAATGCTGGGCAACTTCAGCTTCGGCGATTATTTCAAGCGCGATGCCATCGTTTTCGCCTGGACCTTGCTGACCGAGGTCTTCGGGCTGCCAAAGGAAAAGCTCTGGGTCACGGTCTACCAGGACGACGACGAGGCCTACGAGATCTGGGAAGGGACCGTGGGTGTGCCGGCCGAGCGTATCATCCGCATCGGCGACAACAAGGGCGCCCGCTATGCCTCCGACAACTTCTGGCAGATGGCCGATACGGGGCCATGTGGCCCGTGTTCCGAAATTTTTTACGACCACGGTGCTGACATCTGGGGCGGGCCTCCGGGATCGCCGGAAGAAGACGGTGATCGCTACATCGAGATCTGGAATCTGGTGTTCATGCAGTTCGAGCGCGACGCCCAGGGCGTGATGCATCCGCTGCCCAAGCCCTGCGTGGACACCGGCATGGGGCTGGAGCGCATTGCCGCAGTGCTGCAGCATGTGCATTCCAACTACGACATCGACCTGTTTCAGCATCTGATCCGTGCGGCAGCGCGCGAGACCGGCGTACAGGACCTGTCCGACAATTCCCTGAAGGTCATTGCGGATCACATCCGTGCCTGCAGCTTCCTAGTGGTCGACGGTGTGATCCCGGGCAACGAAGGACGGGGTTATGTGCTGCGCCGCATCATCCGCCGAGCCCTGCGCCATGGTCACAAACTGGGTCAGAAGGGGGTATTTTTCTACCGCCTGGTGGCCGATGTGGTCGACCAGATGGGGGCGGCCTACCCGGAACTCGCCGCGCAGCAATCGCGCGTGGAACAGGTGCTGCGCCAGGAAGAAGAGCGTTTCGGCGAGACGCTGGAAAACGGCATGCGCATTCTGGAGTCGTCCCTGGCTGCGTTGCCGGCGGGGCAGCCTCTGGGCGGTCAGACGCTTTTCACGCTCTACGACACCTACGGCTTCCCGGTGGACCTGACCGCCGATATCTGCCGCGAGCGCAACATCCAGGTCGATCTCGAAGGCTTCGAACGGTCGATGGCCCGGCAGCGCGAGCAGGCGCGTGCGGCGGGCAAATTCAAGGCGGCGGCCGGGCTGGATTATGAGGGCGTACAGACGCGGTTCGATGGCTACGAACGCCTGGACGGCTCGGCGGCCGTGACGGCGTTGTACGTCGATGGCACTTCGGTACCTGCGGTCGTCCAGGGCCAGGATGCGGTGGTGGTGCTGGATGCGACGCCGTTCTACGCCGAGTCGGGGGGGCAGGTGGGCGATACCGGCGTGCTGGCAAGCGCGGCGGCGCGGTTCCAGGTCGCCGATACGCACAAGATTCAGAGCCATGTATTCGGCCACCACGGCACCTTGGTCGAGGGAACCCTGTCGGTGGGCGATACGCTGGACGCGAGGGTCGATGCCCAGCGGCGCGCCGACACCATGCGGAATCACTCGGCCACGCACCTCATGCACAAGGCTTTGCGCCAGGTGCTGGGAGACCATGTGCGTCAGCGTGGCTCGCTGGTCGATCCGGAGAAGACCCGCTTCGACTTTGCGCATGATGCCCCCCTGACGCCTGAGCAGATTGCGCGTGTGGAGGCGATCGTGAACGATCAGATCCTGTCCAATCAGCCCGTGCAGGCTCAGCAGATGCCTTACGACCAGGCTGTCGCGGGCGGTGCCATGGCGCTTTTCGGCGAGAAATACGGCGACGTGGTGCGGGTCCTGGATATCGGCTTTTCGCGCGAGCTGTGCGGCGGTACGCACGTGGCGCGTACCGGAGACATCGGCTTGTTCAAGATCGTATCCGAAGGCGGCGTGGCTGCCGGCATCCGTCGGGTCGAGGCCATCACGGGCCGCAATGCGGTGGCGTGGGTGCAGCAGACCCAGGATGTGCTGCTGCATGCGGCCGCTCTGCTGAAGACACAATCGGACAGCGTCCCCGAGCGGGTGCTTGCGCTGCAGCAGCAACTGCGCGAGAGCGAGCACGAGCGTGAGCGCCTGCAGGACAAGCTGACGGCCGCCGCAGGCGCTGATCTGGCCAGCCAGGTCGTCGACGTGGCGGGTGTCAAGCTCCTGACACAGCGCCTCAACGGCGTCGATCCCAAGGCGCTGCGCGGAATGGTCGATCAACTGAAGTCCCGGCTGTCCTCCGCCGTCATTCTTTTGGCTGCGGTTACCGACGACAAGATCAGCCTGGTGGCGGGGGTAAGCCCCGAACTCTCCTCCAAAGTCAGGGCCGGCGACCTAGTGGGGTCGGTGGCGGCCCAGGTCGGCGGCAAGGGCGGTGGCCGCCCCGACATGGCGATGGGCGGCGGTTCGGATGTGGGCGCGCTGGACGGCGCCATCGCCGCCGTGCCTGCCTGGCTGGCTGATCGGCTGGGGTCGGCATGACGGAGCTTGCCTCCGGGCTGCCGCAGGCCGACCAGCACGTCGATGCACGCGGCCTGAACTGCCCGTTGCCGATCCTGCGGGCCAAGAAAGCGCTGGCCGCGCTCGAAAGCGGGCAGGTGTTGTCAGTCCTGACGACAGATCCTCATGCGGCGGGTGACTTTGAGGCGTTTTGCCGGCAGACGGGCAATGGACTGCTGGCCCAGCGTCCTCTGGAGGATGGTGCCGCGCTGATGCACTACATCCGCCGCCGTTGATCGGGCCGAAAGATCGTACCGGGGTGGCCCGCACGGCAGGACCGGTTCGGCCGAGCGTTCGGAATGTGCACTCCTCCACGGTTGCAGCGCCTTGTTGTTTTTCGGAGTGTCCCGCTCATTGTTCGCCGCAGTCGTTGCGGCTCAGTGGGTCGGATGCTAG
>DATNAI010000123.1:0-3078 GCA_035572875.1 Castellaniella sp.
TCCCACGCCCCAGAATGAAGGGCACAATATTCTTGTCAACGAGTCGGCCGCGGCGCGGCTGGGCTTCGCGCCCCAGGAGGCGGTAGGCAAGACTATTCTCATGTTTCAGAACCACGTCCGTATCGTGGGCGTACTGGCCGATGCCAACTTTCATGGCGCGCGGGAACTGATGCGGCCGATCGTTTTCGATTATGACCCGAACATGACGTTGGACCTTGCCTTGCGCCTGCGCCCCGGCACCATTCCCGAGACCCTGGCGTTCATCGACAAGAGCTGGCATGCGTTTTCTCCAATCGCCGCGGTCCAGCGCCATTTCCTGGACGAGACTTTCGAGGCCCTCTACCAGACCGACCAGCGGCAGGGCACGATGTTCGCCATCTTTGTCGGCGTCGCCATCGCCATCGCCTGTCTGGGCTTGTTCGGGCTGGCGGCTTTCACCGCGGGGCGGCGCACCAAGGAAATCGGCATCCGCAAGGTGTTCGGCGGACGCACCCGCGACGTGATCCTGCTGCTGTTGTGGCAGTTTTCCAAACCCGTGCTGTTGGCCAACCTGATCGCCTGGCCGTTGGCGTGGTTCTACCTGCATGGCTGGCTGGAAGGCTTCGCCTATCGCATCGTGCTCAGCCCGCTCTATTTCCTGGTGGCCGGCGTGGTGGCGCTGGTGATTGCCTGGGCCACTGTCTTCGCCCATGCCTGGCGGGTGGCCAGGGCCAACCCCATTCACGCGCTGCGCTACGAATAGGAGGATACCATGTTCCGCAACTATCTCGTCACGGCACTGCGCAACATCGTCCGATACAAGCTATACAGCTTCATCAACATTGCCGGGCTGGCGGTGGGGTTGTGCTGCGTCGTCCTGATCGCGCTGTTCGTGCGTGACGAACTGTCGTACGACAAGTGGATCCCCGGCAGCGCCAACCTGTGGCGCGTCGAGGTGACTTTCCACGCGCCGGGCCGTGCCGAACCCATTCGCAATGCACAGGTCGTCGTCCCGTTGCCGATCGCCATGCATGAACAGATTCCGGAAGTGCGCAGCGCTACCCGGCTGATCCAGCAGTACATGACCATGACGGCGGGCGACCGGCAGTTCTCGGAAAAAGTGGGTACAGTCGATCCGAATTTTCTGCAGGTGATCCCTCTGCCGCTGGTGGAAGGCGACCCCGCCACCGTGCTGGCGCGGCCCGAGAATCTGGTGATCTCGCAGAGCGCCGCCCGCAAATATTTCGGCGATGCCGACCCTGTCGGAAAGACGCTGACCACCGGGCGGGGCGGCTGTGCCGATGCGGCCTGCGCCAATACCACCGTGACACTGCGTATAACGGGCGTGATGCGGGATTTGCCGCACAACACCCAGTTCGACATTGACTTTCTCTTGCCCGATACGTCGCTGGCCAACCGCATGAGCCCGCAAGGAATGAAAAACTGGCTCGGCACCGGTGGCACCTATGGCTATATCACCCTGGCACCTGGTGCGACACCGGCGCAGGTTCTGCCCAAGGTCATCCCGATCCTGGACCGCAATGTCGACATCTCGCCCTTCACCAATGTCAAGCTGGCGGGCAGCCGGATCGTGGAAGTCCATCTCACCCCAATGCGCGACGCGCATCTGACGACGGACCGGTATGGGGCAATGCGGCCCGCGGGAAGCTGGACCACGCTCTATGGCATGATGACGATTGGCACCCTTATCCTTCTGGTTGCGTGCTTCAATTTCATGAATCTGGCTACGGCGCGGGCGACGTTGCGGGCGCGCGAGATTTCCTTGCGCAAGTGCGTGGGCGCGCGGCGCAGCCAGCTTGTGGTGCAATTCCTGAGCGAGTCGGTGCTGCTGGCACTTCTGGCGCTCATTGTCGCGCTGGCCCTGATGGAGTCCCTGCTGCCGGCCTACAGCAGCTTCATGGGACGGCCGCTGACGTTTCATTACGTCGACGACTGGGGTTTGCTGCTGGTCATGATTGCCATCGCGGTCCTGGCGGGCCTTATCAGCGGCTTCTATCCGGCGCTTGTGCTGTCGGGCTTTCGGCCCGCGGCCACCCTGCGGGCCAACCGGTCGAGCCAGGGCGGAGCGGGATGGCTGCGCACCGCGCTGGTCGTGCTGCAGTTCGCGGTGTCGATCGGGCTGGGCATCGGCGCCCTGACCGTGTTCGAGCAGATAAGATTCGCCCGCAACATCGATCTGGGGTTCGATCGGGACAACATCGTACTTATTGGCACGGGCGGGCGGCTGACGCCGGAAGGGCTCGACAGCTATCAGCATGCGCTGGAGCGCGGATCGGGCATTCTGGGTGTGGCGCGTTCGAACTATGTCGTTTTCGGCGGCGGCAATGATGTGCTGCCTACCCAGAGACCAGGCGATGCCAGCCTTTTGTCTCCCACCCACATCGCCGTGTCGCCGAACTATTTCCAGGTCTATGGCATCAAGATACTGGCCGGGCGTGTGCTGTCGGACAGGCGCAGTGACGACAGGTTCTATTCCATGACAGATCCGGGTTACGTCACCAGGAATGAGGGTCACAACGTAATGGTAAACGCGTCCTTGGCAAAGGCGTTGGGATACGCGCCAGACCAGATTTTGGGAAAGACTTTTATTTTTGGAAAATCGCATATGCGGGTGGTGGGGGTAACAGCCGACACTCTCGCGGAGGGCGTGCGTTCGCCGGTCGCACAAACCATCTATGATTACGAGCCGGATCAATCGCAGACCCTGTCAATCCGCATCCAGGCCGGGCACATCCAGGAGGCGATGGATCATATCAATCGGGTCGCCCGCTCTTTCGTCCATGGCGTCGCCCTGAAGCCGACCTTCCTGAACGACAATTACGAGCGCCTTTATCAGGCCGACGAGCGGCAGGGGCGGGTGTTCGCCATCTTTGTGGGCATCGCCATCTTCATTGCCTGTCTGGGCCTGTTCGGGCTGGCCGCCTTCACGGCCAGCCGCCGCACCCAGGAAATCGGTATCCGCAAGGTGTTCGGCGCCCGCGCCCGCGATATCGCGCTGATGCTGCTGTGGCAGTTCTCGATCCCCGTGCTGATCGCGAACGCCATCGCCTGGCCCGTCGCCTGGTACTACCTGCACGG
>DATNAI010000124.1:0-4506 GCA_035572875.1 Castellaniella sp.
CCGTCACGAAGAAAGGATCCAGACCCAACACCGCCAGGCGCGTGGCCGGCAGCGAGCCGCTGAACATCGCCACTCCGATGAATCCATTGATCCAGCCCTGTGTCGCTACCTTCATGTGAGCCGCCTTCCCCCCATCGATTGAATCCCATGACTGTACTGCGGACGGACCGTTCGGCCGACGGGCGACGCGGCAGCAACCGCATCGAGGCCCGCAGCCATCGGCGGCAGCACCTCCGGTGCCGCAATGTGCGCCCGGGCTCAAGCCCCTGTATCGTCGCGCGGCTATCCCGACCGGCGCACCGAGACCTCGCCGCTGTATAGGGCGGTCACCGTGCCGTCCATGTCCACCCGCAGGGCACCCATGTCATCGATGCCGAGTCCCACTCCTTGCCGCACACCGCCCGGAGCATGAACCAGCAAGGGTTTCTCATACAAGAAATCCAGCGCGGCGAATTCTTCCCTGAACGGCGCGAGCCCCTGCTTCTCGAAGCAGCGCAGCCCATCCCACAGCGCCCGGATGAGGGCAGCCGCGATGCGGTTGCGATCAGGCGCGATGCCGGAACACAGCATCGACACATCCGCCGCCGGCTGCTCCAGCGCAGCCTGGATTTCCGGCGGCAGGCGCACGTTCAGGCCTATGCCGATACGCGCCACCGTGGGTCCCTCCGCCTCCCCATTCACCTCGATGAGGATGCCGGACAGTTTTCCCTGGTCCGCCAGGATGTCGTTCGGCCACTTGAGGCGCAGACCGTCGATCCCGAGCCGAGCAAGCGCCCGTACCACGCACACGCCCACGGCAATCGACAGGCCGGACAAAGTCGCCGGCCCCCCGGGAAACCGCTTCAGGCAAGACAGACAGATGTTGAGGGCTGGCGGAGCCAGCCACTGGCGCCCCCGTCGGCCCCGGCCACTGGTCTGCCGCTCGCAGAGCACAACCGACAGATCCGGACGCTCGTCCTGGTGCCGCAACAGCTCATTCTGGGTGGAGTCCAGTTTCCAGTACACGGACACGGGCGCGTGTGGCGGCTGGCCCAATGCCTGCATGATGCTGTCCGGATCCAGCAGCGCGGTAGGCCATGGCAGGCAATAGCCCACGCCGCTGCGCGCCTCGACCGGCAGGCCCGAAGCGCGCAAGTCGGCCACGTGCTTCCAAAGAGCGGCCCGGCTGACGCCCAAGCGCGCGGCCAGCTCGGACCCCGAGACAGGCGCCCCAGCGGCGAGTTCCTTCAAAAGGGCCCGGTCCAGCGGCGATCCTGTCATCGCATCCCCGCCCTACGGCCTCTTTGTGCCATCACGGTAAACATTATTTATTATATAAAGTTGACAACTGGTTCACGCCACCGCAGAATGGGCGGCACAACACGGTGCCCCCGAGGCACGCAGCGCCTTTGCGCCGGCACCGCCCCACCTGCGAAGACGAGCGATTCAAGGAGAAACCCATGTCGTCGGGAAGTTCCACTTTTTCAGTACCCCCGGGGCGCCTGGCTCCCACACGGCTGCGGCAAACGGGCCTGATGCTTGCCGGGACACTGGTCCTCGCCGCATCGGCGCAGATCAGTATACCCATGTGGCCCGTGCCGCTCACCCTCGAGCTCTACGCCGTGCTCCTGGTCGGCGCCTTCTTTGGATGGCGGCTCGGCGCGGCGACCGTTGCGGCCTGGCTGCTCGAGGGCGCACTGGGTCTGCCCGTCTTTGCACACGGCACTGGAAGCGTCGCCAGCTTCGTGGGTCCGACTGCGGGCTATCTGTTCTCCTTTCCGCTCGTTGCCGCCATCGCCGGCCTGGTCGCGGCGCGCGGCCCACGTACGTTGCGGCCGCTGGCCACCTTCGCCATCCTCTGGTTTGCAGGGACCGTCTGTCTGCTGGCCGGATGGGCATGGCTGAGCACGCTGGTGGGCGCCAAGGCGGCCTGGGCGTCGGGCGTCATGCCCTTTCTGTTCGGCGACGGCGTCAAGGCCGCGTTGGCGACTGCCACACTGGTCGCCTGGCGGTCGCTGAAGCCTCTGGCCCGTCGGGGCTGACCGGCGGCCGCATCGGCGAGCGAAGGGCCGTGCCATGCCACGGCCCTAGGCAGAGGTAGTCCGCATCGTGTAGTGCTGGGACAGCCGTTCGTCCTTGTTCGGCCCCGTGATGACCCAGTCGAGCCTGAACCCACTGGCCGTCAGGCGCAGCGTGGCGCGATACTGGTCCAACGCGCACTGATGCGGCTCGCCGCCCTCCAGTGTCGTGTCGTCGACACGGTCCAGACGAAGCAGGAATACGGGTGCGTCGCGACCAAATCGCTCGTGGGACAGCAGCAAGGACGCTCCATCCCGCTGCCACAGATAGGCGTTGCGGACCGCCACGGCCGTCGCGGAATCTCCCGGCCAGAACTGGCCCGACTCGACAAACCGCCGGCTGTCGGGTGTGCTTTCCACATCGACGCGCGCTTCGCCATGGCCCCGCCACAGAGTGCGGGACGCGCTCCCCGGGGACGCCTGAAACGCAAGCCGCGTAATGGATGGCAGCCGACTCCACACCCGCCCAACGGGGTCGTACTGCGAAGCGGCCTCGGACGGACCCACGAAGTTCATCATCATCCCGAAATGATAGACGACGCCGTTCGAGGACGCTCCTCGGCCCGGGCTCCAAAAAGCGTTATGCTGGGCGCCATCATGCCCAAACCATCACCGGATTCCGAAGTCCTCAACGCCTTCCGGGGCTCACTGCTGGCCCAGGCGGAGGCCCTGCCAGGCCCCTGGAAGACTACGTTGGAGGCGCCCCATGTTCGCGCCATTCTGACGAAGATCGATTCGCTGTTGCGCGAGCGTCTGGACGCGGGCGTGCGGATCTTTCCATTGCGGCCCTTTCGCGCCTTGCTGGAACTGCCTCCCGAAAACGTGCAGGTCATCGTCGTGGGGCAGGACCCCTATCATGGTCCCAATCAGGCCCAGGGTCTGGCTTTCTCCGTTCCCGACTTTTGCCCCACTCCGCCGAGTCTGCGCAATATGTTCAAGGAGCTGGCGCTGGAATATGGCGCACCGGCGCGGACGCCACGCAACAGCCTGGTCCGCTGGGCGCGTCAGGGAGTGCTGCTGCTGAATACTGCCTTGACGGTCGAAGCCCATCAACCGGCCTCACACGCCAGGATAGGGTGGGAGCACGTCACCGACGCTCTCATCATGCGGGTGCTGCGCGAGCCTCGTCCCAAGGTCCTGCTGCTCTGGGGCAGCCACGCCCAGGCTCGCAGAGCCTTGCTGGACCTGCAGCCGCCGGCCGGGCCAGTGGAGGTCCTCACCGCCAATCACCCGTCGCCGCTTTCCGCCCAGCGGCCACCCCGTCCCTTCATCGGCTGCGGCCACTTCCGCCAGGCCAACGAGTGGCTGCAGGCCCACGGACAGCCGGGGATCGACTGGATGCTCGACCATACGCCGGCGGCTGCGGCGGGTTACGGAGGCTGACGCCGGCCATGGCACGCACGCCCCGCAACCCGCTTTCCGTCACCAGCCTGACGGCGCCCGTGGCCATGGGCTACATCCCGCTGGGCGCGGTCTTCGGTTTTCTGTTCGTGCAGGCCGGCGGCTCCGCCTGGCTGGCGCTGGCGTCCAGTTTGCTGATCTACGCGGGCGCGGCCCAGTTCATGATGGTCCCCATGCTGGCTGCCGGCTTGCCAGTCAGCGCCATCGCAATGGCCACCCTGGTGATCAATCTGCGGCACGTATTCTATGGTCTGTCATTGCTGTCCAGCATGCCAGCCAACCAGTGGCGGCGAGCCTACAGCATTTTCGCGCTCACGGACGAAAGCTACTCGGTGCTCACAGCGCTGCCTGCCGGCGCACGGAGCCAGCGCATGGCGCTGGTATGCGCCCTCAACCAAGCCTGGTGGGTGCTGGGCACGGCCGTGGGCGTATGGCTGGGGGCCCGGGCGCAGATCGGCATCACCGGCATCGATTTCGTACTCGCGGCCCTGTTTGCCGTGCTGGCGGTGGAACAATGGCGAGCCCGCCGCGACGTGGTGCCGATCTGGATTGCTGTGGTGACCTACGGAATCGCACTGGCCCTGCTGCCCGCGCAGGCTCTGGCCCTCGCCATCGCACTCAGCCTGCTCGCAGCGTTGCTGCGGCCTGCGCGCCCCATCGGGACGGCCCATGAATGACGGCGGATATGTCGGGACGGCCATTCTGCTGATGGCCCTCGTGACGGTGGTGCTGCGGGGCCTGCCCTTCGTCGCCGGACGCTGGCTGCGCCGCCATGCGGTGATACAAAAACTGGGCGACAGCCTGCCGTTGTCCATCATGGTGCTGCTGCTCATCGATACCGCAGCGGGGCAGGCACGCGGGCACGCCGGCCCGCCGTGGCCGGAGCTGATCTGCGTGGCGGTCGTGGCAATACTGCAATGGCGCACCCGCCAGACGCTGCTCAGCATCGTGGCGGGTACACTGCTCTATGTGGCGCTGCGCGGCTTCACCGGCGGTTGAGGTGTCGTGGCCGGAGCGACCGGATCGCTCGCGGGGAAAGAATCGTCGA
>DATNAI010000125.1:0-5280 GCA_035572875.1 Castellaniella sp.
GTCGCCATCATCGCCTGGGCAGGCGGGATCCTGGCGGTGCTTGGATGGCTGGTGGATCGGAAGGCGTACCAGCGCCTGACCTGGAAACCAGCCCGATGTGTCGGGCATGCGCTCTCGGCCAACCGTGGGGTGCCATATGGCGTGGCGCTGGCCTGCGGGGGCTGGTTTGTGGTGTGGCAACAGTATCAGAGCCTGGGGAAGATTTGAATGTCGTCTGTCCTTAAATTTTCGCTGATACTCCTCATGGCAGCCGTGCTGGCCATTGGCGCTCGCGCGATGTATGTGGGCAGCCTGAATCAAAAGGCCGCGCCTTCGCCGGACGTCCGCATCCGGGTGACGGCCGCCGAACTCCCGGCCGGACTTCTGCTGCGCGACAGTGATCTGGCATGGAAGACCGTGCACCGCAACAAAATGCCCAAGGATGCGATCGTCGAAGGCACGACGCAGGCCGTTGTGGCGGGTGCCTTGGTGCGCCATCGCCTGGAGGCGGGGGCCGTGCTGCATGCCGCGGACGTGATTGCCGCGGGGAGCCCCGATTTTCTCGCGGCGGCCCTGAAGCCCGGACTGCGGGCCGTTACCGTGCCGGTGGACGACGTGTCGGGCAACGCGGGACTGATTCAGCCGGGCGATTACGTGGACATGATCCTCACCCAGCGCATGGGGAAGGGCGGTGACATGGGGCCCGACCAGCGGCGTGTGGTGAGCGAGACCGTCGTCGAAAATGCTCGCGTCATTGCGGTGGGTTCGAGCCTTCAGCGCGCCTCCGATCTGACCCCGCACAACCGTGTGCGGACTGTCACCATAGAGGCCAATTCGCGCGCGGCCGAGGCCATCACCGTGGCGGCCCAACTGGGCAGCATCTCCATGGCGTTGCGCAGCTTCGCCACCACCGACCGGGCTGCCCGCATCGCCGGCGACGCCGCTGGGGCCTCCGTGGTGGCCTGGGGCGACGATGCAAAGTCTCCGCAGTCGGGTCCGGTATGGGGCAGCGATGTGTCGCGCGTCCAGGAATCGCGGCCGGCTGCCGTGGCCCCGGTCGAAGCCAGACCGGAGATTCCCCGCAAGATCGTGATCCTGCGGGGCAGTGACAAGAAGGAACAGGAGCTGGGTGTCCATGCGCGGTAACCACAGGATGTATTCGATGGGAAGCGGGTTGCGGGCTGCCGTGCTGGCCTGCGTGCTGATGGGGGCCCCGCTGGCCGCATCCGCCATGACGCTGGCCATCGGCTCCGGCCAACTGGTGCGCGTGCACGGCGAGGCGACGACCGTGTTCGTGGCCGATCCGGAAATCGCCGATGTCCAGGTTCCGACCCCGAACGCCATCCTGGTGCTGGGGCGGCGCGCGGGCACCACCACGCTGTATGCGCTGGACGCCACCGGCCAGCAGCTCGTGAAAGAGCAGATCGTCGTGCGCCACAACCTGGCGGAGCTGCAGGATATCCTGCGCCAGCGGTTCCCGGCGTTGCGCCTGGCGCTGGAATCGGCACCCGGTTCGCTCATGGTGAGCGGCAACGTGCCGGACGCAAAGACTTCCGAAGCTATTGCCAGCACGATCCACCCCTATCTGGGGGACAAGGACAAGCTCATCAATCGCCTGACCGTCAACAGTCCGACGCAGGTGTACCTGCGGGTCCGGGTGACGGAGATGTCCAAGGACATCACGCAGAAGCTGGGCATCAACTGGAGCGTGGTCGCCAGCCCTGGTCAGTTCGTGACGGGCCTGATAGGCGGGCGCAGCATCTTGAATGCCGGCGGCTATTCGCTGCCATCGGAAGGCTATTCTTTCCTGGGCGGATACTCGAAGACAGGGGCGCCCGCACAAGCCATGATCGACGTGCTGGACAAGGAGGGCCTCATCAATGTGCTGGCCGAGCCCAATCTGACGGCGGTCTCGGGTCAGACGGCCAGCTTCCTGGCGGGGGGCGAATTCCCGGTGCCGGTCAAGCAGGATCGCGACACCATGTCCGTGGAATTCAAGCCATTCGGCGTGGCGCTGGACTTCACCCCGACGGTGCTGAGCGATGATCGCATCAGCCTGACCGTGCGCCCCGAAATCAGCGAGCTGGATCCAAATGCCAGCATCGTGATGGATGGCCTGACCATCCCGGGGATCCGCGTGCGCCGTGTCGAAACCACCGTCGAGATGGCCAGCGGCCAGAGTTTCGCCATCGGGGGCTTGCTGCAGAACAACATCACCGATGTGGTCAGCAAGATCCCGGGACTGGGCTCCATTCCGGTCCTGGGCAAGCTCTTTTCTTCGTCCGACTACCAGAACCACAAGAGCGAGCTGGTGGTGATCGTGACGCCGTATCTGGTGCGCCCCACGAGTCCGGATCAGCTCACGACGCCGATGGCGAGCATGCGCGCCAATTCGGACATTGAATATGTGCTGGGCCACAGTATCGGCTACGACCCGCTGAAGGGCAATGTGCCGCGCCTGAGCGGTTCGGCCGGTTTCGTCTATTGAACGGAGGCTGCCATGAACGAACGTCCGGGGCATGTCCGGTTGGGACGCTGGCTGTTGGCGACGGGGGCCGTGGGTCTGCTGGCGGGCTGTGCCTTTCCTAAGCGCGACTACAGTTACATGCCCGATGCTTCGGTCATCCAGGTCCAGATGAAGGATGGCCAGTGGGTGGCGGTACCTCCCGATTGCGCCAAGCTCTATCCCGAATATCCCCGCCCGAAGTTCGACAGCCGTCCGCAGGCGGCCTTTGGTTGCGCGACCTATACCAATCTGGCCAACAGTGTGGCGCATCCGCTGGACCTGGCGACCCCCGGCACTTATGCGGGACAGGAGGCTGACACGGCTGGCGATGCGGTGACGCGTTATCGCCAGAACAAGGTGACGCCGCTGCGGGAGACGACGTCGACCAAGAAGGGCGGAAAGTAGCCGGACGCACCGGATCGGAACGAGGGGGACCAGGTGGCAGCGACCAAAGACAGGGAAAGCGCGCGTCATTACGCCTTCGCGGCCTTCGTGAAGGACGCGGACAACGAGGAAGAAGTGCGTCGGGTGTTCCACGCCGATTCCCTGTCCGACACCTATGTGGCGTCAGGCGGGACAGACCAGGCCATCGCTTGGTTGAAAAAACTTGGCCGCTCGCCGCAGCGGCTGCTGGTGGACATTTCCGACTCCAGCCGTCCCCTGGACGAGCTGGACCGCCTGGCCGATGCCTGTGAGCCCTCTGTCGAGGTCTTCGTCGTAGGCGACCGCAACGATGTGGGTCTGTTTCGCAATCTGCTCGCGCGCGGAGTTCAGGACTATCTGGTCAAGCCGTTGAGCGTCGAGTTGCTGCGCCGCACGCTGGTGCAAGGCACCGCGACGCGCCAGCGGGGTCGCTACGGCAAGTGCGTCACGGTCATGGGGACACGGGGAGGCGTGGGGACCACATCCGTGGCCACCCACCTGGCGCGCACCCTGGTCCAGGGGGGTACGCGCAGGCGGGTGGTGTATCTGGACCTGAACGTCTATGACGGTGCGGGGCCGGCCGCGCTGGGGCGGCCCGGCGGGAGCGGGCTGCTGGACGTGCTGGGCAACATCGACCGGCTGGACCAGCAGTATCTCGAGCGGACGCTGGCGGATGCGGGGGATGGCCTGTACGTGCTGGCCGCCGAGCTGGAATATTCCGAGTCCTTCGATCCGGACGCCAAGGCGGTGGGGGTGCTGCTGGATACCTTGTGCCAGTATTTCCACTATGTGGTGCTCGACATGCCGCAGCGCGGTGATGCGCTCGCCCTGGAGGTGCTGGCGCATACCTCGCTGGCCTGCGTAGTGTCGGAGCCTTCCGTGCATTCGGCTCGGACCCTGACCCGGCTGGTGCGGTATGTGGGCTCGCGCCCCAATCCGCCTTCAGTGCTCACGGTCCTCAACCATCCCCAGCCGGCTTCCCGCCATCGGGTGCAGACCAAGGATTTCGAATCGGCTACAGACCTGCCGCTGCAGGTGAAGATCGCCTTTGATCACAAGGCGCCGGCGCTGGCCGAGAATCTGGCGCAGGAGCTGGCCGCCGGCAGTGAATTTGCCCATGGGATTCGTGATCTTGCGAACCTGGTGACCGGTGAATCCACGTCCCGGGCGCAGCACGGCTGGTGGGGTCGACTGGTGGGGGCCGGCGCATGAGTTTCGGGCGCAAACCGGCGGTGGCCGAGCAGGCTTCCTTGCCGGAGCCCGAGCCCGCTTTTTTGTCCGAGCCTTCGCATCCGGGCGAAGCCCCCGCTTCTTCGTCGATGCCGGTGGAGACGAACGCGGTAGCCGTCCCGGTCGGGGACGGGTTGCCGGCTGGTCCCGCCACGGCCCCCGCGCTTCGGACGCCGGCCGTGGCGGACACCCGGAGCCCGAGCGGGGCGGATTCGCTGCCGGCCCCCCGCGTTGCGCAGCGCCCGCTGCAGACGGTCGTGCGGTCCGAGTTCTATAGTCAGATCCGCCAGACGGTTTTTGGCACGATCAATGTGACGGAGGCGCTGAGCCAGACGCGCGAGCAGGTAGGCCGGGATGTCGACACCATCATTGCGGAAACCGTGCGGCTGGAAAACCTGCCCGTGACGCTGACCGAGCAGCGCCTGATGGGGCAGGAGATCCTCCACGATATGTTCGGCGTGGGTCCGATCGAGCCGCTGCTGCAGGACGAATCCGTGACGGACATCATGGTCAACGGCCCGGATCAGGTCTACGTCGAGCGCTACGGCAAGCTGGAGCTCACTCCGCTCAAGTTTCGTGACGATGCGCACGTGATCAACGTGGCGCAGCGTATTGCTTCGTCGATCGGCCGGCGCGTGGATGAGAGCAGCCCCATGGTCGACGCGCGCCTGCCTGACGGCAGTCGGGTCAACGTGGTCCTGCCGCCGCTGGCTATCGATGGCGCCTCGATTTCAATCCGGAAGTTTTCGAAGAAGGAGCTGACGCTGCCGCGCCTCGCGGCCCGCGGCTGCCTGTCGGCGGCCATGGCGCGGGTGCTGGAAATCGCCGCATCCTGTCGCATGAACATCATCGTGTCGGGGGGCACGGGGTCAGGCAAGACCACCTTGCTCAATGCCTTGTCGCGCTATATTTCGCCCGCCGAGCGCATCGTGACCATCGAAGATGCGGCCGAGCTGCAGTTGCAGCAGCCGCATGTGGTGCGGCTGGAAACACGCCCGCCGAATCTGGAGGGGCTGGGGAAGGTCGACCAGGGCGATCTGGTGCGCAATGCGCTGCGCATGCGGCCGGACCGCATCATCCTGGGCGAGACGCGCGGCGCCGAGGCGCTGGACGTGCTCCAGGCCATGAATACCGGCCATGAC
>DATNAI010000126.1:0-4515 GCA_035572875.1 Castellaniella sp.
TCGTTCCGGCCCATCGGCATCAATTCGGAAGGGCTCTCCCGGCGGGGCTTTACCGAACAGGATGTGCAGGTCCTCCGGGAGGCCTACAAAATCGTTTACCGGCGCAAGCTCCAGATCGACCAGGCCATCGAAGCGTTGATCGGGCTGCAGCGGGAGCACCCTGCCGAGCATCAAGCCGTGCAGACACTGGTCGAATTTCTGCGTGGCGCCAGCCGCGGCATCGCCCGCCCATGACGTTGCGCGCCGCCATCGTGGCGGGCGAGCCATCTGGAGATCTGCTGGCGGCCCGCATGATTCAGGGGCTGAAGGCACATGATTCCGATGTCCGTACCGTGGGCGTCGGGGGGCCGGCCATGGCTCGCACGGGCTTTCAGGCCTGGCACCCCATGGACGCCCTGGCGGTATTCGGATATGCGGATGCCCTGCGTCGGGCTCCCGGCCTGATCCGGATCTGGCGGGATACCCGCCGGCGCGTGCTTGCGGAGCGGCCCGACGTCTTCGTCGGCGTGGATGCTCCAGATTTCAACCTGCGGCTGGAGGAGCGGTTGCGCGCATCCGGCATCCCGACGGTGCATTTCGTCAGTCCGTCGATCTGGGCCTGGCGCTTTGCGCGCATTCATCAGATCCGCCGGGCGGTGTCACACATGCTGGTATTGTTTCCCTTTGAGGAAGATCTGTATCGAGAGCAGGGCGTACCGGTCACTTACGTGGGGCACCCGCTGGCTGAGCTGATTCCCGCAGTGCCTGATCGGAATGCGGCCCGGGCTGCGCTTGGACTGGAACTGGGACGGCGCGTGCTCGCTTTGCTGCCCGGCAGCCGCGAATCCGAAGTCCGTTTGCTGGCGCCCCGCTTTCTCCAGGCGGTACGACTCCTGATCGAACAGGATCCCACGCTCCAGGTAATCGTTCCGGTCGTCAATGAGCAGCGGCGGCGGCAGTTCGAGGCGATTCTCTCGCAGCAGCCGCTGGCGAACTGCAGGGTCCTCCAGGATCTGCCTGTGAACCCTCCAGCGGCGGTGGCGGGGCGTGCCGACGGCATGGACAATGCACGGTGGCCCATCGCCTGGCATGCGATGGAAGCGGCCGATGCGGTGCTGGTCGCCAGCGGGACGGCGACGCTGGAGGCTGCGTTGTTCAAACGACCCATGGTCATTTCGTATGCCATCACACCCTGGATGCGGCGGCTCATGGCGTGGCGGTCGGGGCAAAGCGCACCCAGCCTTCCGTGGGTTGGCCTCCCCAATATCCTGGCACGCGATTTCGTGGTACCGGAGCTCTTGCAGGAAGCCGCCACGCCCGAGGCGTTGGCTGAGCATACCTGGAGGGCCCTCACGGACGCCGAACTGGCGTCCCGGGTATCCGGCCGCTTCGCGGCGCTGCACGCGCTGTTGAGCCGCGACACTCCCCGGCTCGCCGCGCAGGCCATTCGGGAGGTGTCGGGTGTCTAAGATCACATTGGATACCTCTTTTGAGCAGCCGGACCTGTTCTTGTCGGCCCGCCCGGCCGAAGCGTGGCTGGCCGGTGTGGACGAGGCTGGCCGCGGGCCGCTGGCGGGTCCTGTCTTTGCGGCCGCAGTCATTCTGGACCCCGGGCATCCGATCGCCGGGCTGGATGATTCGAAGAAGCTCAGCCCATCCCGCCGCGAAGAACTCGCCCTGCAGATCCGGGAGTATGCGCTGGGCTGGGCGGTGGCCAGCGCCACCGTCGAAGAGATCGATCGCATGAACATCTTGCAGGCCACCTTCCTTGCCATGGAACGGGCCTGTCGATCGTTGCAGCGGACACCCCGGATGATTCTGGTCGATGGCAACCGCCTGCCACGGCGGCTGTCAGCCCCGGCCAGGGCCATTGTCGGCGGAGATGCGCGGGAGCCCGCCATTTCAGCCGCTTCCATCCTGGCCAAGACATCGCGGGATGCCTACTGTCTGGAACTGCACGCCCGTTATCCGCACTATGCGTTTGATCAGCACAAGGGCTATGGAACGGCACTTCACCTGGCCCGTCTGGAAGCGTTCGGGCCATGCCTGGCGCACCGCCGCAACTTTGCCCCGGTGCGGACCTGGTATGAGGTCCATTCGACTCGGGAATCCATGTGAACATCCCTATTCGCACCATCACATCGCGCGAAAATCCCGATTTCCGCTTCTGGCTGCGCCTGGCCCAGGCGAGGGTCGGCCGCACCGACGTGGACCGCGTGCTGCTCGAAGGACAGCACTTGTGCGAGGCCTGGTACGACCACAACGGACCACCTCTGGTGCTGATCGTGGGCGAGTCCATGCAGGCCGAACAGTGGGTGCGTGAGCTCTGGCAGGCCTGCGAACCCTCTCGCCGAATCGTGCTGCAGGATGCCCTGGCGCGCCTGTTGTCGCAGGTCGAACACGGCCCGGCGGTTTATTGTGTGGTGGCACCCCCGCGACCCGCCTTGCCGGACCGGATTGCGCAGGCCTGCCTTTGGCTGGATCGCGTGCAGGACCCCGGGAACCTGGGGACTCTGTTGCGCACGGCAGCCGCCGCCGGCCTGGGCTGTGCCATGCTATCTCAGGGCTGTGCGCAGGCATGGTCGCCCAAGGTCTTGCGCAGTGGCCAGGGGGCCCATTTTGCACTGCGGGTCCACGAACATGCTGATCTTGCGTCACTGGTCCAGAGACTGGACGTGCCGCTGGCCGTCACGACCCTGGAGCGTGGCCGATCGCTGTACGACGTCGACCTGCGCAGGCCCTGTGTCTGGCTTTTCGGGAACGAAGGGCAGGGCGTCGCCGCCGATCTGCTGGCGTGTGCGACGACCCGGATTCGCATTCCTCAAGATCGGGCCGTCGAGTCTCTGAACGTGGCCGCCGCGGCTGCCATCTGCTTGTTCGAACAGCGTCGCCAGCAGCGGGTCCAGGGACTCTGACCTCTGTCTGGCGTTGGGCTACTGGTAGCTGAGCCGGTCCAGCCCCACTTCATCCATGATCTTGGTCGAGATTTCCTCGATGGAGCGGGTGGTAGTGGATAGCCACGGAATATTTTCCATTCGCATCAGGCGCTCGGCGTTGGCGACCTCGTCGCGGCACTGTTTCAGTGAGGCGTAGATGCTGTTGGGTCTGCGTTCGTTGCGGACCTCGGCCAGACGCTCGGGCTGGATGGACAGCCCGAAGAGCTTGTGGCGAAAGGGCACCAGCGTGGCCGGCAGCGCAGCGCGATCGAAGTCTTCGGGGATCAGCGGAAAATTGGCGGCCTTGACCGCATATTGCATGGCCAGATAAAGGCTGGTTGGCGTCTTTCCGCAACGCGACACGCCCACCAGGATCACGTCCGCCTGTTCCAGGCCTTGGACGTATTGGCCGTCATCGTGCGCCAGGCTGAAGTTGATTGCTTCGATGCGATTGTTGTACTGCTTGCTCAGGCCATTGGTGTGCGAGCGCCCGACCGATCGGTTGGCGCTGGCGTTCAGGATCTTTTCCAGGCGATGGACGAAGGCGCCGAACAGGTCCAGGAAGATGCAGGGGGCCGAGCGGATGTGGCTGGCGATTTCGGGGTCCACCAGCGTACTGAAGACCAGCGGCGGGGGCCCCCCCAGAAGGGACTTCTGCGCGATCTTGTGGGCAGCGGCATCCGCCTTTTCGATGGAGTCGATAAAGGGCAGCCGAATGGCCTGAAAGACAATGGTTTCAAACTGCGAAAGGACGGCGTGACTGAAGGTTTCAGCCGTAATGCCGGTGCTGTCGGAAACGATGAAAACGGTGCGTTCCGGGGGGGTGACATCCATGAACTGTTACGCCATCGAGCATCAGAAACGGTACAATCCGCAAAGGTTACCAGTCACCTGCCCAGCAAGGCAAGGCTGGTTTGCCGGACGCATTCACAGACTGCGGCATGGCCGCGTTTCCGGTCTGAAATTCGTGCGTCGGGCAAACACGCTTTCTCTATCTCAAAGGTGACACCATGTCTTACGTTGTACCATTCGAGCAGCTCCGCATGACGGACGTGGACTCGGTCGGAGGTAAAAACGCTTCCCTAGGGGAAATGATCAGTCAGTTGACGGGCGCAGGCGTCCGGGTGCCGGGCGGCTTTGCCACGACGGCAGAGGCGTTCCGCGCCTTCCTGAAGGCTTCTGGCCTGGCCGATCGGATCAACGCCCGCCTCGCCACACTCAACGCCGAAGACGTGCGCGAGCTGGCCGCCGCGGGCGCGGAGATCCGCCAGTGGGTAATCGACGCGCCGTTTCCCGCTGATTTCGAATCCGCCGTGCGCACCGCCTTTGCCGAGCTCGACGAGGATGGCAAGGGCTCTTTCGCGGTGCGCTCGTCCGCCACGGCGGAGGATCTGCCCGATGCGTCGTTCGCGGGTCAGCAGGAAACCTACCTGAACGTCGTCGGCATCGATGACGTGCTCGAAAAGATCCGCCATGTGTTCGCGTCGCTCTACAACGACCGTGCGATTTCCTATCGCGTCCACAAAGGCTACGCCCATGCCGAGGTCGCGCTGTCGGCCGGGATCCAGCGAATGGTGCGCTCCGACAAGGGCAGCGCCGG
>DATNAI010000127.1:0-4355 GCA_035572875.1 Castellaniella sp.
TGAACGGGGGCTCCTGTTCCGCCGCCGTGGTGGCCTCCAAGGAGTTCGTCGAGCGCGCGAAGGTGCCCTTCATCATGCTCAATGCCTCGGGAGACGGAGCCCTGTATCCGCCCTCGAAGTACATCTACGGCGCCTTCTCGATCTCTCAGCACGCCGTGGGCGGGTCCATGGTGGAATTCGCCGTGGATCGCCTGAAGGCAAAGAAAATCGGCTACATCAACCACGACGACGCCTACGGCACCTGGAACCTGACCGCCGCCGAATTCCAGGCCAAGCAACACTCCGGCACCACGCTCAGCGTGCAATCCATCAGCCCGAACATCAACGACGTGACCGCGCCCATGCTGAAGGTCCGCGCGGCCAACCCGGACGTCCTGCTGCTGACCACGTATGCCCGGCCGGCCGCGCTGATCATCAAGAAGGCGCACGAACTCGGCTGGACCAAGCCTATCGTGCTCGCCGTCAACGGCACGGCGGACCTGAAGCAGCTCGTGGAAAATGTGGGCGGACCCTCGGCACTGAAGAATTTTTATATCCAGGACGTCGTGGCCGGCCTGCCGGACGACCCCAAGCTGAAGTGGGTCTACGACATGTACAAGCAGTACTACCCCGAACTCGCGGCCAAGCCCGGCTACCCGCAAAGCTACATGCCCTACGGCATTCCGTCTGCCATGACCGTGGTCCAGGCATTGAAGGATGCCGGCCCTCAGCCCACCCGTGAAAAAGTGCTGGCCGCGCTGGAACACCTGAAACTGGACACCGGCATCATGGCGGGACCGATCGAATTCACCCCCACCGATCACGCGGCGCAGAAGGCGGCCATCTACATGAAGTTCGATGGCACGAACAAGGACCTCATCCCCGGTGCCTTCAAGAGCGACTGGACCTACACCGGTAAATAAATGCCTGATGGCATCGACGGGTGCCGCCCCCGGGGACGGCGGCGGCACCCACGGAGCATTTCATGAGTTTTGCCGACATCTGGCTATTCCTGCAGCAGGGAGTCCTCTCCGGGTTGGTCACCGGCAGCATCTACGCGCTGCTGGCGGTTGCAGTCGTCATCGTGTTCAAGGCCACCGACGTGCCCAACTTCGCCCAGGGAGAAATCTTCATGGTGGGCGGCTATGTGGCGCTGTTCCTGATCCTGGTGCTGAACTGGCACTACGCCCTCGTGATCCCGGCGACCCTGCTGATGGTGGCGGTGATCTGCGCCTTCTTCCAGCGCGTCGTCATGGAACGGGTCATCCGCGCCAAGGGGGTGGAAGTCCAGCTCGTCATCGCGACGCTGGGTCTGTCCTATGTCCTGAAGGGCGCCGTCCGTCAGACGGGCCTGGGTGACGCGCCACGGTCCCTGCCCTCGCTGATCCAGCCGGACACTGTCATCATCGGCCAGGCCGTGCTCACGCGCCTGGACCTGATGATCCTGTTCACGGCACTGGCGGTGATGGCAGGGCTGTACTTCTTGTTCAACCACACGCGCATCGGCAAGGCCATGCGCGCGGTGGGCATGAACCCCAAGGCCGCGCAGATCGTGGGGGTGAGCCTGGTGCGCATCCGCATGGCGGTCTGGGCGCTGGCCGGGTTGATTTCCGCGATATCCGCCATCCTGATCACGCCGAAGATCCTCATCACGCCGGACATCGGCCATATTGCCATCCTGGCATTCGCGGCCGCCATCGTGGGCGGGATCACCAGCATTCCGGGGGCCATCGTGGGCGGCTTCATCATCGGCATCGCGGAAAACCTCGTGGGACTTTTCGTATCGACCAACGCGATCGTGGTGGCACCGTTCCTGGCCATCCTGATCGTACTCATCGTGCGCCCCCAGGGCATTCTGGGCGGGAAAGTGCAGGTTAAAAAAGTATGAAGACGAATTTCGACCTCTGGGCCCTGGTGCTCGCGGCGGTGGCGCTGATCGCCCTGCCCTTCCTCGCGAGCGGCTACGTCATCTACATCGTCAACCTGCTGATGATCTATATCGTGCTGGCCCTGGGCCTGCACATCGTCATCGGCGAAACCGGCCAGTTCGCGCTGGCGCATGCCGCCTTCTACGGCATCGGCATCTACGTCGCGGGCATTCTGAACAATACGCTGCATCTGAACTTCGTGATTTCGATCATCGTGGCCGGCATCGTCACCGCCGCCATCGGCTATATCCTCGGGGCGCTGGCCATCCGGATGCGGGACATCTACCTGGCGCTGTCCACCTTCGCCTTCGGCGAAGCCATGCAATGGGTGTTCCTCAACTGGACGGACGTCACCAACGGGTCCAATGGCTACCAGATCTCACCGGCACAATTCTTCGGCTTCCAGCTGACGTCCGACCTGCGCGCCTACCCGTTCGTGGTCATCTGCGCGGCGCTGCTGCTGGCGCTTGCGGTATGGCTGTCGCGCTCACAACTGGGTTCCGCATTCCGCGCGGTGCGCGAAAGCGATGTGGCCGCGCAGGCCATGGGCGTCAACGCCAACGTCATCAAGCGGGTTGCCTTCATGCTTTCGGCCGCGTATGCCGGCATGGCGGGAGGCCTGTACACCACGTTCTCATCCTTCATCCACCCCGAGAGCCTGGGTTTCTGGACCACCATCCTCATCCTCATCATGATCGTCGTAGGCGGCATAGGGTCCGTGCGCGGCGCGGTGGTGGGGGCGCTGATCTTCGGCCTGATCTCGGAACTGCTGCGCCAGGTGCTCTCGTTTCAGGAAATCATCTACGGCCTGATCCTGATCGGCTTCATGATGTTCGCGCCACGTGGTCTGTTCAGCGGCCAGCGCCGGCGCCCAAATCCGCCACGCCGGGACGCGCCAGCCTCCGGCCGGACGACTGCAAAGGAGCAGCCATGACCACGCCGCTCCTGAACATCGCGGGCCTGACCGTGCGTTTCGGCGGCCTGACCGCCGTCGACGACCTGTCGTTCCAGGTGCAGTCGGGCCAGATCCACGCCCTGATCGGTCCCAATGGCGCGGGCAAGTCCACCACCTTCAATTGCATCTCGCGCTATTACGACCCGACGGGCGGCTCGATCGCCTTCGCCGGCGAAGACATCACCCACCGGGATGCATCCGAAATGGCTCGCCTGGGCGTGGCCCGCACCTTCCAGAATCTCGAACTCTTCAATGAACTGAACGTGGAAGAGAACGCACTGCTGGGCACCTACTCCTACGGCGCACGCCGGCTGGGCCAACTGCTGCGCCGCCCATCCGCCGAGCACCGGGAACATGCCCACCACCTGCTGGAACGTGTCGGGCTGATCGACTTCCTGGATCACAAGGCGAGCAGCCTGGACTTCGGACGCCAGAAAATGCTGGAACTCGCCCGGGCGCTGGCCATCAAGCCGCGCCTGCTGCTTCTCGACGAGCCGGCGGCCGGACTGCGCAACCGCGAGATCGACAAGCTGGACAAGATCCTGACGGAACTCTCGTCCAAAGAGGGAATGACGGTATTGCTGGTCGAGCACGTCATGCAGCTCGTCATGTCGATTTCGCAATGCATCACCGTCATGTCCTTCGGGCACAAGATCGCCGAAGGCACGCCCGCCGAAATCCGCGCGGACGAGCGCGTCATCGAGGCCTATCTGGGCAAAGGAACCCGCCATGAGTGAACCGTTCCTGTCCGTGGAATCGATCTCCGCATCGTACGGAAACATCGCCGCCTTGCATGAAGTCTCGCTCAGCGTCCCCAAGGGGGAAATCGTGGCGCTGCTGGGCGCCAATGGCGCGGGCAAGTCCACCACCCTGAATGTGATCTCGGGGCTGGTGCGCGCGACGCACGGCGCGGTGCGCCTGGAAGGCAAGCCCATCCACCGAATGGCCGCCGACCACATCGTCCGGCAAGGCATCATCCAGGTCCCCGAAGGACGTGAGATCTTCCGCGACATGAGCGTGCGCGAGAACCTGGAAATGGGCGCCTACACCCGCAAGGACCGCGCTGCCGTCGCGCGCGACCTGGATGCCATGTGCGACATCTTCCCGCGCCTGCGCGAGCGCATTGCGCAGAAGGCGGCGACGCTGTCGGGCGGGGAGCAGCAGATGCTGGCCACGGCCCGCGCCATGATGGCCCGGCCCCGGATGATTCTGATGGACGAACCGTCGATGGGGTTGGCGCCGCTGGTTGTGGAACAGATCTTCGACACCGTCCGCACGCTGAACCGGGAGCAAGGCATCACCATCCTGCTCGTCGAACAGAACGCCAAGCTGGCGCTGTCCGTGTCCAGCCACGCCTACATCCTGGAGAACGGCGAACTGGCGCTGCAAGGTCCCTCGGCCCAGCTCATCAGCGACGAAGCCGTGCAGCGCGCCTACCTGGGCGCATGAGTCCGCAGGAGACAACCATGAAATTGCTGGAAAACAAGCTGGCG